>JAEWNN010000012.1 GCA_023457035.1 Verrucomicrobiota bacterium | reverse complement strand
GCCACGCCCTGCGCGGCCAGCCGGGCCTCCACTTCGCGTTCCAGTTGGGCGAGCTGCGCCCAGCGGCGCGCCTCCGCAAAACCATCACCAGCCCGCGGCGCCACGGCGGCGAAGCGCAACCCGCCCTCGGCCAGCGCGGCCTGCAGGCGCGTCATCTCGCCGGCCAGTCGCAGCGCCCAGGCGAAGTCGCGCTCGGGCGGATCGAGCGGGAACAGCTCGCGAAGATCCTCGAGCCGCGCCGTGCGCAACACCTCGGCCCAGGCGAGCAGCACCTGCGCGCGGCTGGCCCCCGCCAGGTCGGCCGGTTGTGCCAGATCGAGAATCTGCTCGGGCACGAGCACCCGCGGTGCGAGCACCGCGCCGCCTCGTTCCGCCGCATGCACCGCCAGCGCCTCGCGCAGGCGTCGTCCCGCCTGCCGGGTGGGCACGACGATCAGCCGGTCCGAAAGGTCGAGCGCCCCACCGCCGCCCCAGCCCGCCGCGAGAAACGCCACGGCCCGCTCGAGGAGCGGCCGGTCCCACGGGAGAATATGCAGGGTTCGCGGCATCGGCGGAAAGGCGCGCCGGCAGGTTGGCAGAGTTCCCCGGAGGAACACAACCCGCGCCTGCGCGAATCCCTCGCGGCTCGCCGCAAACCGCCTCCCACGCGGCAAGAACGCCCGCCACCGCACCGCGGGACGGGCGTCGTCAACTCCGGCGCGTCAGCTCTGCCGCGCCGTCTTCCGCTTCGCCCTGACCGCCTTCGCCGGCGCCGCCGGCGCGACCGCCGGCTTCGCGCGGTGGGCGCGCAGCAGTTCGCGGCGCAGCCAGTCGAGCGCGGCGTTGACCGCCCGGGCGCGCACCGCCGCCGCAGTGCCAGGATACTCGAGACGCTTGCACCACACGCCGTCGGGCGAGTGCAGCCCCACGAACACCGTGCCCGCGGCCTTGCCGCCGCAACAGGCACCGGGGCCCGCGCAACAGGTGATGCTCAATGCGTAGTCGGCCACGAAGTTCTCCGCCGCGCCCGTGGCCATCGCCACTGCGATCTCCGGGCTGATCGCGCCGTGCTGGCTGAGCAGGCACTCCGGAATGTCGAGCATGATGACCTTGCCGCCGTTGCGGTAGCAGACCACGCCGCCATGGAAGAATTTCGAGGCGCCGGGCAGATCGGTGAACACGCTGGCGAGCTGGCCGCCGCTGCCCGACTCGGCCACCGCGAGCGTCTTGTCGTCGTGGCGGAGCAGGTCGGCGACCGCCTCGGCGAGCGAGTCGGTGCCCACGGTGAAGACATCGTCGCCGAGCAGCGCCCGGCACTCGTCCGCGATCTGCCTGGCCTGCGCCGCGGAGGCGCGGCCGCCATGCCAACCGAGCCGCACGTCGACGGCCCAGGCGTGGGCGCAGTAGGCGACTTCGACATCCGGATACTTCGCCAGCAGCGGCTGGAGACGCTCCTCCAGCGCGGACTCGCCCACGCTGGCGGTGCGCAGTTGGATGAAATGCTCGGCGCGGTCGACGAGCTTGCGGCGGGCCAGGCGCGGCAGCACCTCGTTGACCCACATGGGCTCGAGCTCGTTGGGCGGCCCGGGCAGCATGACGAGCACCTTGCCGTCCTGCTCGATCCACAGGCCGGGCGCGGTGCCGAAGGGGTTGGGCAGCGCCTCCGCGCCCGTGGGACGCCAGGCCTGCTTGAGGTTGTTCGGCGTCATCTTGCGGCCGAGCTTGGCGAAGCGCGCGGCGATCGCCCGCTCGAGCTGCTTGTCGTGGACGAGCTTCTGGCCGAGCGCATCGGCCACGGCCTCGCGCGTGCGGTCGTCGCAGGTCGGCCCGAGGCCGCCGGTCGTGATCACCACCTTGGCGCGAGCCCAACTGCGGGCGACCTGGGCCGCGATCACCTCGGCATTGTCGGGCAACACGATGTTGACCGCCAGTTGCACGCCGCGCCGGGCGAGCTGGTCGCCGAGGAACGCGAGGTGGCCGTTGGCGGTCCGGCCGAGGAGCAGCTCGTCGCCGAGCGTGAGCAGTTCAAAACGTGGAGGCGCGTGGCGCGCCGGGGGGGCGGATTTCTTGGCCATAGGAGGCGGTGGACCGACCGTAGGGCTTTCCCCGAAAAATGCCAGCTTCACGACAAGGCCCCGGAAAATCCCCGCCGTCGACAGCCCGCCGCCTTCCGTCCACTGTCCTGGGCTCCGCGTGGTTTCGGGTTCCCGGTTTCGAGCCACGTAACAGCGTTCCTCCTTCGGCCTCCGTCCACCGTCCACCGTCTACTGTCCACCGTCCACCACCCACCGTCGAGGGCATCGATGCGCTCACGCGCATCGCTACGGCCCACCGCCCACTGTCCACCGTCCACCGTCGACTGCCCACCGCCACCGAATGCCCGCTCCCGATCTCAAGGCCAAGGTCCGCGCGCTGCCCGACAAGCCCGGCGTCTACCTCATGAAGGACCGCCTCGGGCAGATCATCTACGTGGGCAAAGCCAAGAGCCTCAAGAAGCGCGTCTCCTCCTACTTCACCCGCTCGCGCGCCGCCACCGCCCAGCCCAAGATCCGCGCGCTCATCGACCTCATCCACGATCTCGACGTCATCGAGGTCCGCTCCGAACCCGAGGCGCTGCTGCTCGAGGGCAAGCTCATCAAGGAGTGGAAACCCAAGTACAACACCGACTTCGTCGACGACAAACGTTTCCTGCTCGTGCGCGTCGACCTCGCCGCCGAGCTCCCCCGCTTCGCCCTCACCCGCCTGCGCAAGGCCGACACCGCCCGCTACTTCGGCCCCTTCCCGTTCAGCAGCTTCCTGCGCCGCACCCTCGCGCAGATGCGCAAGCAGTTCGGCATCCTCCTCGGCGACGCCCGCCCCCAGCCCGCCGCCGACGGCCGCTGGCAGCTCTACGACGACGTGCGCGCCGAGCTCTACGGCCACCCCAACCTCGTCACCGCCCAGGAGTACCGCGCCCGTGTCGAGGCCGCCACGACGTTCCTCGACGGCAAATCCCACGAGTGGCTCGCGCAGCTCCGCGCCGAGATGCAGCAGGCCGCCGCCGACCAGGAGTACGAGCGCGCTGCCGAGCTGCGCGACAGCGTCTTCGCCCTCGAGGAGACGCTGCGCAAGGCCCGCCGCTTCGAGCGCGCGCCCGACGTGCTCCACACCGACGCCGTCGCCCTCGAGGCGCTGCGCGACGTGCTCCACCTCCGCGCGCTCCCCGCGCGCATGGAGTGCTTCGACATCTCCCACATCAGCGGCACCTTCGTCGTCGCCTCGATGGTGCATTTTCACGACGGCCGGCCCGACAAGAACGAATACCGCCGCTTCCGCATCCGCACCTTCATCGGCAACGACGATTTCCGCGCGATGGAGGAGGTCGTCGGCCGCCGCTACCAACGCCTCACCCATGAACGGAAGCCGCTGCCCGACCTCATCGTGATCGACGGCGGCCAGGGCCAGATCCACGCCGCGCTGAAGGCCTTCCTCGCCCTCGAGCTCACGCCGCCCGCGCTCATCGGCCTGGCGAAGAAACACGAGACCATCATCTTCGCCGACGACCGCCCGCCGCTGAACCTGCCGCTCAACCACCCCGGTCTCAACCTCCTCCAGCGCCTGCGCGACGAGGCGCACCGTTTCGCCAATACCTACAACGCCGACCTGCGCTCGCAGAAGATCCGCGAGTCCGTGCTCGACGACTTCGCCGGCCTCGGCGCCAAACGTCGCGCCGCCCTGCTCAAGCACTTCGGCTCCATCGACCGCCTCCGCGCCGCGGCACCCGCGGCCCTCGCCGAGGTCGACGGCATCGGACCCAAGCTCGCCGCCGAGCTCCACGCCTTCCTCCACCCGCCCGAGCCGCCCGCCGCCGGGCAGCCGGTCTGAGATCGACGTTCTCCCGAACGTCGCCACAAACTCCGCTCCGTAGCGATGCCCGTGAGCGCATCGATTTCTGCGCCGTTCCAGCTCCGCCGAATCGACTAGCCGAGGCGATGAACCCAGTATTCGGGATCGCGGTGCAATGGCATGACGGCAAGGAAGCGAACTACGCCGGGCTTGTCCTCGTAGAGGACGCCATACGGGAAGATCGTCGAGAAGTGCCGGCGCACCGGAGGGCGGATGCACCGATACGCTTCGGGCCACTGGCAAACCTCGACGATCAGCCGTTCGACCTCGTCGTAGAACCGTCCGCCGAGCTCCGGCTCACCGCCGAGTACTCCTGAGCTGCATGCACATACTCCGCGAGCGCCTCACGATGGAAGCCGTGTGGTTTCACCGACCGATGAGCTTACGAACTTGGGCACTGACCGCGCTTCCCGGGATCAACCTTTCCACCCCACCATCGATCTGCGCGGAGCGCCGGGCGGCCACTTCGGCCCACGCCGCACCGCGTTGCTCCGCCAGCCCGCCGTGTTTGGCCACGGTGATCCGGTCGAGCAGCTCGGCCACGCTGTCGACGGGCCACTGGTTGGTCTCCTGAACGATCTGTTCGACGGTCAAAGGCATGGTCCGGACCAAAGGCGCCTCGCGCTCGGATTCAATGTCGCTCTCGCCCCCGGCGAGAACCGCCGAAGTCGCGGGCGACCGCGCACCCCACCTCGGCCCGCAGGAGGGAGTCACCCATCCTCCTTGCCGCCCAACCGCGCCACTGGCACCGTCGCGCCCGCAGGAACTCCGTCGCCATGATCCTCCGTCGTCAGATCGCGCCCGCCTTCGTCTCCCTCGTCCTCCTCGCCACCGCGCTCCGCGCCGAGGTGAAGCTCGCCGCCGTCTTCACCGACCACGCCGTCCTCCAACGCGACGCCGTCGTCCCCATCTGGGGCACCGCCAAGCGCGGCGAGAAGATCACCGTGGCCTTCCGCGGCCAGACCCTCGCCACCAAGGCCGACCGCGAGGGTTACTGGCGCGTCGATCTCGCTCCGATGCCCGCCCAGCCCTACCCGGCCGACCTCGTCGTCGACGGTTCCAACACCATCACCCTGCGCGACGTTCTCGTGGGCGACGTCTGGCTTTGCTCCGGCCAGTCCAACATGGAGTGGCCCGTCCGCCTCTCCGACGACGCCATCACCGAGGCCTCGACCGCACACTTCCCGCTCATCCGCCACTTCAAGGTCGCTCCCCAGCTCGCCCACGACCGGCCCGCCGCCGATGTCCAAGGATCCTGGACGGTCTGCGGCCCCGAGACCGCGCCGCACTTCACCGCCGTCGGCTTCTTCTTCGCCCGCGATCTGCACCGCACCCTCGGTGTGCCGATCGGCCTGCTCAACATCTCCTGGGGCGGCACGCCGATCGAGTCCTGGCTCTCGCCGGCCATGCTCGCCGCCACGCCCCACGCCGCCTCCGTCGCCAAGGCCTGGGAACAGACCGTCGCCGACTACCCGGCGAAGAAGGCCGCCTTCGACCAGAAGCTCGCCGCTTGGCAGAAACTGGCCGACGCCGCCCAGGCCGCCGGCCAGCCCGAACCCGCCGACAAACCCTGGCGCCCCGCCGGCCCCGGGCTGCCCGAGGAGCCGACCACCTGCTGGTACGGCATGGTCGCCCCCGTCGTCCCCTTCGCGATCCGCGGTGTGCTCTGGTACCAGGGTGAGTCCAATTGCGGCCGCGAGGCCGAGTACCGCGACCTCTTCCCGGGCCTCATCACCGGCTGGCGCGCCGCCTGGGCCGCCGCCACCCAGCCGCCGACCCCGCCCAAGGAGGAGCGGAAGAACAAGCGCGGGAAGGAGGCCACCCCCGCCGAGCCCGTCGCGCTCGCGCCCACCACCGGGCCGCTGCCGTTCCTCTTCGTCCAGCTTCCCAACTACGCCGACAACAACCCCGCCGCCACCTGGTGGGCGCGTCTCCGCGAGGCGCAGACCGCGGCCCTCGCGCTGCCCGCCACCGGCATGGCCGTGACGATCGACGTCGGCGACAGCGCCAACCTCCACCCCACGCACAAGCAGGAGGTCGGCCGCCGCCTCGCGCTCGTCGCGCGCGCCCGGGTCCACGGCGAGGGCGTCGATGCCGCCGGGCCGACCTACGCCGAACACTCCCTCGAGGGCGACGGCACGATCCGGGTGCGTTTCGCCCACGCCGAGATCGGCCTGGTCTGCCGCGGCCCGCGCGTGCAGGGCTTCCAGGTCGCCGGCGCCGACCGCGTCTTCCATCCCGCGGAGGCCCGGATCAAGGGCGACACCGTGGTCGTCAGCAGCCCGGCGGTGAAGGCCCCGATGGCCGTGCGGTATGCCTTCGCCAACGACCCGCAACCCGCCGCCAACCTCTACAACGGCGCCGGCCTCCCCGCCGCCCCCTTCCGCACCGACAACTGGTGAGCGGAACAGGGCGAGCCGTCCTCATACCCGTCCGTAGCGATGCCCGTGAGGGCATCGATGCCGCGAGAGCGGCGTTCTCACGAACGTCGCTACACCGCCACCGCTCCCCGTAGCGATGCGCGTGAGCGCATCGATCCGTCCAGCTTCGCGATCATCCGCCCGCCAACCTTGCCCCGCGGCCGAAAGTGCGTAGCCATTCCGCCATCATGGATGGCGCCGCCCCTCGCCGGCGTAACCGCCTGCCGCGTTTACGCTCCGAACATTACCGCGGTCGGGCGATCGTGCACTGGAGCATGACCATCGAGCGCCGCCGCCACGGCTGGCTCGACGCGCTGCACCACGCCCGCCTGCGCGAGTTGCTCTGCCATGCGCTCGGCCGGTACGGCGTCGTCTGCCCGGCCTACTGCCTGATGCCCGACCACGGACACTTCCTGCTTTGCGGTGCGGCCGACTCCAGCGACCAGCGCCTCGCGGTGCACCTGTTCCGCAAAACGTGGAACGCCCTCCTCGCACCGAGCTTCCGCCTTCAGGCGCAAGCCCACGACCATGTTCTCCGCGATGAAGAGCGGAGCAGCGACGCATTCCGCGCGATCACCTGGTACATCCTCGAAAATCCGGTGCGTGCCACCCTCGCGGACCGCTGGCAGCACTGGCCGTGCTCCGGCTGTCTCGTGCCCGGCTACCCCGATCTCGATCCGCGGCAGGAAGGCTACTGGGAGCTGTTCTGGCGGATCTGGAATCGCCTGAGCGAAACGGCGCCATGATGCAGACGGTCGACGTTCTCACGAACGTCGCTACGCGGCATCTCCCTTCCTCGTAGCGATGGGCGTGAGCCCATCGATCCCTCCGTCAGCGTTCTCACGCTCCCCCGCCCTCAGCTCTTCCCCAGCGCGCGGCACTCAGCCAGCAGCCGCATCGTCTCGTCGAAGACGTCGGCCGGCACCAGCTTGCCCCGGATCTTCGGGTACACCGACTCCGAGATCGCACGCCACTCGGCCTCGACGTCGGGGGAGGGGCGCTCGACCTTCAGCCCGCGCTTCTCCATCGCCGCGACGGACTCCTCCATCTCGCGGCGACCGGTGGCCTTGATCTCCTCGCCGGCGCGCACCGCCGCCGCGCGCAGCTTCTCGCGCGTCGCGGCCGGGATCTTCTCCCAGGTCTCCTTGCGCACGACCAGCGCGCCGACCAGCGGCGCCCAGTTCAGGTCGAGCATGTGCGGCGCGCGGGTGTCGACCTGGGCGGCCATCGCGAAGAACGGCGGCAGCGGCACGGCGTCGATCAGGCCGGTCTGCAGGCCGGGCACGATGTCGGCGGTCTCCAGCGCCTTCGCGTCGAATCCGGCCGACTGGTACAGCTCGACCTGCGCGGGGTTGCCCGACCAGCTGAAGAGCTTGAGCTTGCGCAGGTCGTCGGGGTGGAGGATCGGCTCCTTGGCGAAGAAGCGCACCCACCCCGAGTCCACCCAGAAGATCACGACAAAGCCCTTCCGGGCCAGCCGCTCCTCGAGCAGCGGCCGCAGGCGCTCGCCCACGTAGTCGACTTCGGCCAGGGTGTGGAAGCCCATCGGAATGTTCTGCAGGCCGGTCACTCCTGGCTCGATCTCCGCCAGTCCCACCGCGGTGAGCATCGCCGCCTGCAGCGCGTTGACCTGCATCAGGCCCACCATCTCGGCCTCGCCGCCAAGCTTGCCGCCGGCGAAAAGGTTGAGGTCGACCGCGCCGCCCGACTCCTTGCGCCAGGTCTCGGCCATCGCCATGAGCGATTTGTGGTACGAGGTGCCGACAGGCGCGAGCGTGCCGAGTTTGAGCTTCGGCGCGGCGAGCGCGGTCACGGCCAGCGTCGCAGCGGCCAATGTCGCAAGCAGGCGGCGGGAGAAGAGGGAGACGAGGGACTTGGTCATGGCGGAAAGGGGAAGGGACAGCGGTCCGGAGCGCGGGTTCAGCGGCGCGGCGCCGCGGGTTCGGTGGAGAGAAACAAGTCGTCCTTGCGCGCGAGCAGCCAGCGGGCGCGCTGCTGCGCCACGAGGTTGACGAGCCGCTGCTCGGGATAGGCATCGGCATCGATCGCGAGCGCCTGGCCCAGCAACTCGGCGAACAACGGGTAATCCTGCTGCTCGATGCAAACCGCCTCGGCGAAGTTCACGAACGGCGAAGCCTGCCGCCCGCGCGCCAGCTCCACCGCCCGCTCGAAATGCACCCGGGCCCGCGCCGCGGCGTCGCCGGCCACGCCCTGCCGCGCCATCTCGTAGATGATCAGGAAACTGTGGATCGCCCCCTCGCCCCAGTCGGCATCGAGTTCGGCGGCGCGGTCGATGAGCGCTTCCATCTGCGGGATCTCCGCGAGGCGGGACGGATCATCCTTGCTCAAGGCGATGACGGACGCCCACGCCGCCGCCGTCCAATAGAGCTGGGGCACGTCGGCCCTGTTGAAACCGCGCACCGCCGCACGCGGGTCGGCGGCCAGCGCCGCTCGCGCGCCCTGTTGCCGCACCTCCAGCCCGCGCAGGCCGTAGTCGCGGGCGCGCAGGTAGAGGCGTCTCGCCCGCTCGCGCAGCGCCTGCGCCGCGGCATAGTCGGTGGCCTCGAGTTCGTCGGCATCCTCCTGCACGAAAGCGTAGGCGTACTGCGTGAAACCGCTCGACGCCGCCAGCAGCAGCCCGCGGTGCTCGGGGCTCTCGGCCAGCAGGCTCTCCATCAGTTTCAAGCTGAACGGCACCGCCGCCTTCACCAGTTCCGGATCGTCGTCGGTGGCAAACGTGCCTCCGCCACCGCCGGCCAGCGCATCGCCGAGCTTGTTGACGGCCAGCTTGTTGATCGAGCAGCCGCCCAGCCCCCCGGCCAAGAGGACGGCGACCACCCCGCGAGACAGGAAACGCACCGGAAACATGGAGCCGGCGTTGAAGCAAAGCCCCGCCGGCCTGGCAACAGAAAGAGCCCCGCCGGCTTGGCGGCAGGATGGGCGGCCGGCGGCCGCCCCGGACCGGCCGCCCTGTGGCGACCCGTGCGCGCCGCGAACCAGCCCCGGCGTCCGCCCGAACGCCGCCACGCCACCGCACCGACGCACGCATCCCCGTAGCGATGCGCGTGAGCGCATCGATCCGGCATGCGCCCCCCACCCCCACCGATCGCCCCGTCACCCGGCCGTCACCCGATTACAACCGCCGCGTCACCCCACGGCCCCCAAAAACGTTGTAGCCGCGCACCCGTTCACCACGCTCCGCCTCCGTCCGCTCAACAACGTTCTCCCGTGCCCCCCACCGCGCTCAACGACCAAGTATCCACCAAGACCACCGGGTTCCCGGTGGTGACGGGCCGCTACCGCGTGCGGCTGGCCACGAGCGGAGACGATGTGCGGTCCGCCCAGCGCCTGCGTTTCGAGGTGTTCAACAAGGAGCTCAACGAGGGCCTCGCCTCCGCCTGGGAGACCGGCCGCGACGAGGACCGTTTCGACGGCGCCTGCGCCCACCTGCTCGTCGAGGAGAACGGCACCGGCGAGGTCGTCGGCACCTACCGCATGCTCCCCGGGCCGGTCGCCGCCTCGTCCGGGATGGGCTACTACAGCGCGCAGGAGTTCGACTTCGCCCCCTTCGAGCCGTTCCGTAACGAGATTCTCGAACTCGGCCGCGCCTGCGTGCACCTGGACCACCGCAACCAGACCGTCGTCGGGATCCTCTGGCGCGGCATCTCGATCTACGCCCGCAGCCGCGGCGCCCGCTACCTGCTCGGCTGCAGCTCGCTCACCTCGCAGGACCCCGCCGAAGGCGCGGCCGTGTACCGCCAGCTCGAGGCGAAGCACCTCGCGCCCGCCCCCTTCCGCACCCGGCCCACCCCCGCCCACGCCTTCCCCCTGCCGTCGACCGAAGGCGTCACGGCCAAGATCCCGCGGCTGATGGCCGCGTACCTGATGGTTGGATGCCGCATCTGCGGCGAGCCCGCCATCGACCGCGAGTTCAAGACGATCGATTTCCTCACGCTGATGGACATCGAGAACGTCCCCGCGGCCGTCGCGCGCAAGTACATGATCTGAGCCCGGGCGGTCCGTCGGTAGCGGAGCTCGCGACGACGTCGGCGCCGTCGTGGCAGGGGTCTCCGGACCCATGATTCACGCCCCGCCGCAGCCACGCTGCACAAAGGCGTCGCTCCGGCCCCGACGTTCTCGCGAACGTCGCCACACCGCGAGCCGGTGCCCATTCCCCCGAGTAGCGATGCCCGCAAGAACGGTGTCTCGGGGAAACTCGCAGAGCCCTACTCCAGCCCCGCGACAGGGAAATCCGTGGGGTACTCGACGTAGAACTTCAGCGGGATCGTGCGCTTCTCGCCGGGCTGCAGCTTGAGCGTCCAGCTCAAGACGCCGTCCTCGTCCTTGCGCACCACTCCGTCCTTTCCACCCTCCTCCTCGGGGCGAATCTCGCTGGCCGCCGGCGCCACCATCGTCACCACGATCTTCTCGTGGCGCGTGATCGGCAGCTGGTCCTTCACGATCACCGTCTCGGCGGTCTTGCGGTTGTTCTCCGCAGTGATCTGCACCTCGTAGGTGACGCGGGCGCGCTTCGAGAACGCTCCGGTGTTCTGCGTGAGCCGGTTGACCAGTTTGCGCTTCACCACGATGCCGGAGTCGACGCCGAGATTGAGCACAAACTTCGCGCCGGGCATGACCACCGGCATCGTCGAACTGGCGACAAACGCCCCGTCGAGATAGATGTTGATGTCGCCCTTGCTCAGCGGGAACTCGGCGGCGTTGGTCACGCGGGCGCGCAGGAAGGTGTGTGGCGAGAGCTTCGGCTGCGCGAGGTGGTTCATCACGCCCTCGAGCGGGGTGGTGCCGATCACGTACTTGCGCGCGCCATTGTCGGCCGGCACGTCGGCCAGGTAGGGGATCGTGAAAATGGCGGAACCAAGTCCCTCCTCGACGGTGGCCGCGGTCGTCCCGGCCTCCTCGATCGTCTCCACCGTCTCGGCTTTTGCCGGTTCCCTCGGGCGGAGATCGAGAAAATTGCCCGCCTGGCCGCTGATCTCGGTATTGCGCGTGTACTGGAGCAACTGTTCGTTCGTCGTCGCACCAGTGTCCTTCATGAGTTGCTTCGTGGCCACGCTCACCGCTCGGGCGATATCCGGCCGCTCGCGCACGATCCACGGTTGGAATACCGGCGGCTTGCCGCCGAGGGCGGGCTGCGCGGTCGAGAGCTGGAGCTGCACCCCGCGCCAATCCTCACCGGTCGACTGTTGCACCTTCGCTGCGTAGCCGAGTTGGATGCCCTTGTCGGTCGAGGCGACGCGCACGTCGTAAGTCGGTTCCCAGCTCGCCTCTAGCACCGGGTAGGCGACTCGCAACGTGAGCTTGCCGGGCACCGCCACCTCGCAGCGCACAATCACGTTCTGCACCCGCTTGGCCTTGGTCGCCTCGAGCTGGTCGATCTGCCTCTCAAGCACCTCGGCCTTCTCCTCAAGCTCCTCCGTGCGGCGCTGCGTTGCCCGCAACTCCTCCGCGATCTTCATCTGCCGCTCCGCGTAGAACGCGAGCTGCTTCTCCCACTGTTCGAGCGAGGGCGGCGGCTGGGCGTTGTCGCCGGCGGGATGCGTGGTGGTGAGCACCTTGATGCGCTCGAGGTAATCGCGCTGCTGCTCCAGCAGCTTGTTCCGGTCCGCCACCTCCGCCGTCTCGGTCTCGAGCATGCGTTGTTGTTCCTGGAGTTCGCGCAACCGCACATTCGCCGGCACCTCGAGCTGCGTCCCATAGGCGGTCACGTCGAGGATCGACGCCTTGGCGGGGCCGGCGGCGGAGATTTGCAGCAGGTTCGGGTTCACGCTTCCCGGCAGCCCGGCGAACCGGACCGTCTGCACTCCCGCCGCCAGCTCGACCGTCGCCTCGCGCGTCACGATCGCACTGTCCTCATAGACCACCACCCCGGTGATCCGCGAATCGGCTTCGATTCCGGTTGGAGTCTCGGCCGCCCGACCCGATCCTGAAACGAGCAGAATGGCGACGACGGTTAGGGAAAGACGAAGTAGGGTCGAAGGGTTCATTCTTGGGAAAACAAAGCCGCGCCACGGAACTGCAGCGCACACCGACGATGCCGTCCGCAAGAACCGGAGTCAACCGGGCATCATTTGCTGCACCAATACCCAGCCCGCCCGGTTGCGCGGGCGTCCGGGATGCCCACGCACCACACCACAGGTTCCGCCGGCCTTGCGCCGCACCCACGCCGCTTCCCTCCTTGCCGCGGCCCGGCCTGCCCGGCACGAAAGAAGGCTCGTCCCGATGCCTGATCTCCACGCACAGCCGCCCACCGGTGTCACCGCTCCCGCTCGCCCGCCGTTCACGCTCCGCCGCCGCCTGCGCGCCGGCTGGCGGCTCTGCGCCTTGGGCGGCGGGTTTCTCTGCGGCGCGCTGCTTTTCCTCCTCACCGCCGGTCCGTGGTCCGGGTTCCGCCGCCGCTCCCTCTGGCTGCACCGCACCTGCCGCCTCATGCTGCGCACGCTCGCCATCCGCTTCGTCGTCGAGGGCGAGCCGCGCCCGCGCACCGGCGTCGTCGCCAGCAACCACGTCAGCTACCTCGACATCCTCGTCCTCTCCGCCGCCACCCCGCAGGTCTTCCTCGCCAAAGCCGAGGTGCGCGACTGGCCGGTCGTCGGCTGGTTCGCCCGCGCCGCCGGCACCCAGTTCATCGACCGCAACCGCCGCAGCGATGTCGCCCGCCAGAACGCCGACTTCGTCCACATCGTCGAGAACGACGCCGTGCTCACCGTCTTCCTCGAGGGCACCAGCACCGACGGTTCGACTGTGCGCCCCTTCCGCTCCTCGCTCCTCGAGCCCGCCATCGAGCACCGCTGGCCCGTCACGCCCGCAGCGATCCACTACACCTGCACCGGCGGCGACGTGGCGCAGGACGTGTGCTGGTGGGGCGACATGGGCTTCTTCGAACACCTCTTCCGCCTGGTGCGCGTCGACTCCGTCACCGCCCATGTCCGCTTCGCCTCCCCTGTGGCCGCCGCCGAGGATCGCAAGGCTCTCGCCGCGCGTCTTCACGGCGAAGTTGTCGCCCTGAAGAACCAGCTGTCCAACACAGCCGCGCCCGCCGCCTGAGCCGTCCGCCATGCCGCCCACTCCCCCGACCCGGCCGCTGCGCATCTTCCTGCCGCCCAACCTCGCCGCCTGCGCCCCGCGCGACGCCATCCCGCTCAAGATCGAGGGCTCGCCCTCCAACCTGCCCGAGATCCTCCGCGCCGCCTGCCCCGGTGCCGGCCCGTGGCTGCTCCCGATGAAACGCGCCGAGCTGCGCGTGTTGATCCACCTGCTCCGCGGCCAGCCCGTCTTCCGTTGGGTCAACATCCCCTTCGACCCCATCCCGTGGCGCGGCGACGAACTCGCCACCGTCGGCGCCCTCCTCGCCGAGCCGCCCGCCGCCGGCGCGCCTGCCGCGTCCACGCCGTCCGCCGAGTCCAGATCGTCCACACCCGCCGCGGCCGACCGCGCGCAGCTCATCGCGCAGCTCGCCGGCAACCGCAAACCCCTCGGCGCGCCGCGCCCCTCGCTGCCGCCCGCGCAACGCACCTGGCGCAGCCCGAACGTCCCGCCCCTGCGCCCGGGCCAGAGCGTGCGGCCCGCCGTGCCGGCCGGCACCAGCCTCGTCGTCGACGGCTCCGAGCACTACCTCGCGATCACGCTGCCCTCGCGCGAAAGCCTCTCCTACCCCGCCATCCTCGAGGCCGTGAAGGCCGCCGGTTTCCAGCTCGAGGCCGCCTCCAGAAAATGGTGGCTGCGCGACCGCCACCGCACCCTCACCTTCCTCGCCGCCAATTGGGAACGCCTGGAGAAGAACTGGGGCGCGCAGTTCACCGACAACTTCCGCCGCAACACCGCCAAGCTCCGCCTCGCCTCCCTCACCGCCGAGGTCGCCGAGATCGGCGACGAGTTCGAGGTCTCGGTCGCGCTCGAGGCCGGCGGCGCCTCGCTCGACACGCTCAAGACCCAGCTCGCCCAGGGCCGCGGCTACGTCGAGCACGCCGGGGCGGTCTACCTCGTGCCCGCCGCCGCCGTCGAGAAACTGCACCAGGCCCAGCAGGCCCTCGCGGGCTCGCTCCACGCCCCCTTCCTGCCCAGCGCCCGCCAGCGCGTCGCCCGCAGCCGCGCCGCCGAACTCCAGGAAACCCTCGAAACCCTCTCGCCCGGCTTCCGCCCACCCGCGGCCTGGCGCGCGCACAGCGACGCGCTGCGCCAGCTCACCCAGCTCGCGCCCGCCCCCCTCGCCGCCGACCTCGTGGCGACGCTCCGCCCGTATCAGAACCTCGGCGTCGCCTGGCTCTGGCACCTCCACCGCCACGGCCTCGGCGGCGTGCTCGCCGACGAGATGGGCCTCGGCAAGACCGCCCAGGCCGTCGCCCTCCTCTCCACCCTGCACTGCGCTGCCGGATACCGGAGACCGGAGACCGGGATGCCCGCACCGCCTCGCGGCGTTTCCCTCGTCGTCTGCCCCGCCTCGCTCACCGAAAACTGGCGACGCGAGCTCGCGCGCTTCGCCCCGGAGCTGCGCGTGTTCGTCCACCACGGCGCCACCCGCCTCGTCGCGCCGCCCGACGGCCGCGCGCACGATGTGGTCGTCACCTCCTACGGCACCCTCGTGCGCGACCAGGAGCTCTTCGCCGAGACCGAGCTGCGCTGCCTCGTGGCCGACGAGGCCCAGCACGCCAAGAACCGCCGCACCCAGGCCGCCGCCGCATTGCGCGCCCTCACCGCCGAGGCGCGCTTCTGCCTCACCGGCACGCCGGTCGAGAACTCCCTCGACGACCTGCGCTCGCTCTTCGACATCGTGCTGCCCGGCGCCGTGGATCCGATCCCCGGCGACGCCCGCGGCGACGAGCGCAAGTGGCACGAGCAACGCCTCCAGCGCCAGACCGCGCCCTACATCCTCCGGCGCACCAAGGCGCAGGTCGCCACCGAGCTGCCCGCGAAGCTCGAGCAAGTCGTCTGGTGCGAACTCTCCGACAAGCAGCGCGCCTGCTACGACGAGGTCCGCGCCGCCACCGACCGCGAGATCGACGCCCTCGCGTACGACCGTCGCCCCGAATCGCAGGTCCGCCTCGCCGTGCTCACCCAGCTCCTGCGCCTGCGCCAGGTCTGCTGCGACCCGCGCCTGATCGAGAAGCCCGAGGAGACCTCGCGCTACGCCGCCGCCGACTCCGCCAAGCTCGCCGTCTTCCGCGAGCTCCTCTCCGAAGCCCTCGACGACGGCCACCGCCTGCTCGTCTTTTCGCAGTTCACCCGCCTGCTCGGCCTCGTGCGCGAGGAGCTCGCCGCCCAGGAGATCCCGCACTGCTACCTCGACGGCTCGCTCTCGCCCAAGGCCCGCCAGGCCGAGGTCGACCGTTTCCAGAGCGACGCCTCCGTGCCCGTTTTCCTGATCTCGCTGAAAGCCGGCGGCACCGGTCTCAACCTCACCGGCGCCGACACCGTCGTGCACCTCGACCCGTGGTGGAACCCCGCCGCCGAAGCGCAAGCCACGGACCGCGCGCACCGCATCGGCCAGACCCGCGTGGTGACCAGCTACAAGCTCGTCGCCACCGGCACCGTCGAGGAGAAGGTGCTCCGGCTCCAGGAGACGAAGCGCCAGCTCCTCGCCGACATCTTCGAGGCCAGCGACGCGCTCAACTCCCGACTCGAGCTCGCCGACCTGCGCGCGCTGGTCTCCTCGTAGCCCTCGCCCCCGTGGCGATGCGCGTGAGCGCATCGTTCCGCGCCGGTCTCGGCGTTCTCACGAACGCCGCTACGCCCCTCGCTCCGCCCTCCCCCCGTAGCGATGCGCGTGAACGCAGCGATTCGCGCCGGCTCTCGGTGTTCTCACGAACGCCGCTACGGTCGCGGAAAAAACCATTGACGCACCCCGCGGCCGCCACCTTCATTCGCCCCCTCACCGACGTGGCCCGGTAGCTCAGTTGGTAGAGCAGAGGACTGAAAATCCTCGTGTCCCCGGTTCGATTCCGGGCTGGGCCACCACTTTAACCCGTTATCGCTTCGGCGGTAACGGGTTTTTGTTTTCGGGAATCCCGCCCCCCGCCGTCGGCGGCGGGCATAAAAAACCCCCGCTGAACCTTTGTGGGGGGCAAAGCGGGGGAGCAGGTCAGGGCCGCAACTGCGGGTTTAGGTCCTGACCTGAGGGTTGATTGCAACGGTTCTGTGACGACAGGCGAGCGGAAATTGTCCACCACGGCGCAAATCGCGACCGCCCCGAGCGGCACCCGACCACCTCCGTCACCAGCGGCCAGTCACAGCACGCTGCCTCACCCGGCGGCGGGTCGCCGGCCGTCGAGCGCGCGGCGCAAGGCGGCCTCGAGTGCGGGCAGTTGCACCGGCTTGGCCACGTAGTCGTGCATCCCGGCGGCGAAACACTCGTCGCGATCCCCCACCATGGCGTTGGCCGTCATCGCGACCAGGCGCGGCCGCGCCTCCGGCGGGAAGCGCACACAGATCTCGTGCGCGGCCGTGAGCCCGTCCATCTCCGGCATCTGCACATCGAGGAACACAACGTCGTACCGTTGTCGTTCCAGCGCCGCGAGGGCCTCCAGCCCGTTGTTGGCGAGGTCGGCCCGGTAGCCGAGCCGCCCGAAGATGAGCTGGGCGACGCGCTGGTTGGTGACGTTGTCCTCGGCCAGCAGGATCGAGAGCGGGAAGTCCTCGGCCAGCTTCCGCGCCGTTGCGGCGGGGCGCGCCGGCACCGGCCCCGCCGGGGCGATGATCGCGTGGGCCACCGCATCGCGCAGCGCACCGGTCTTGAGCGGCTTGGACAATTGCCCCACGCCCACGAGCGCGGCCGGCAGGGGGCCGAGCGCATCGAGCGCGGAGAACAGCAGCAGCGGCACACCGCCGCGCCCCGGCAACGCCCGCAGTTGTTGCGCCAACGCGACCCCGTCGGCCCCGGGTAGTTGCTGGTCGAGGATGACCAGGTCGACCGGGTTGTCCTGCGCGAGCCAGGCCAGCGCCTCGCCGGCCTGTGCCACGCCGTGCGGCACCAGCCCCCACTGCACGCAGTGCCGCTCGATGATGGCCCGGCCGGCCGGGTTGTCCTCGGCGACGAGCACCCGCCGGCCGGCCACGCCCGCGAGGGGGTCGGCGTACGTCGAGGCGGTCGTCTCGCCGCGCCCGAGCAGGACCTCGAAGATGAAACGGCTGCCCTGCCCCGGTTCGCTCTCGGCCCAGATGCGGCCGCCCATCAGCTCGACCAGCCGCCGGCTGATCGCCAACCCCAGCCCGGTGCCGCCGAACCTGCGCGTGGTCGACGCATCCACCTGGCTGAAGCTCTTGAACAACCGGTCCATCCGGCTCGCCGGAATGCCGATGCCGGTGTCGCGCACGGTGAAGCGCAGCCGGGACAAGCCGTCGGGCTCCCGGCCGCAACATTCGACGCCGACGTGGATCTCCCCGCGCTCGGTGAACTTGATCGCGTTGCCCACGAGGTTGACGATCACCTGCCGCAGCCGGGTGACATCGCCGACGACCAGGCCGGGCACGGCAGCATCGATCCAATACAGCAGGTCGAGCCGCTTTTCGCCCGCCCGCGGCCCCAGCACCTCCAGGGCCGACTCCACGCAATCGTGCACCCCGAAGGGGATCGCCTCCAACTCGAGGCTGCCGGACTCGATCTTGGAGAAGTCGAGGATGTCGTTGATGAGCGAAAGCAGCGCATCGCCGGACAGGCGGATGGTCTCGGCGAACTCGCGCTGCTGGTCCGACAACTCGGTGCCGAGCATCAGGCCGCCCATGCCGATGATGGCGTTGAGCGGGGTGCGGATCTCGTGGCTCATGTTGGCGAGGAACTCCGACTTCGCGACGGTGGCCGCCGCCGCTTCGCGGGCGAGCTGGTGGGCGCGCTGGGCCGCCTCCTCGAGGCGCTGGTTGGCCGCCTCGGCGGCCTCGCGGGCGCGGCGCATCTCGTCCTGCACCGCCCGCTCCCCGGTGGTGTCCATCATGCCGCCCACCACCCGGACCGCGCGCTGGCCCGCCCCGCGCAGGATCAGCGCACGATCCCGCACATGGAGGCACCGCCCGTCGGCATGGAGAAACCGGTACTGGAGCTCCCAGCGCTCCGCGGTCGAGGCGAGCACGGCGGCGAAGCCCGTCTCCACCATCGCGCGGTCCGCGGGATGCACCCGGGCGAACCACCACGCCGGGCCCGCCCCGGGGCCCGGGCGCTCGTAACCGAAAAGCCGTGTCACGCCGTCGCTCCACCAGAGAGAGCCGCCGAGCGGGTCGTAGTCCCACACGGCGTCGCTGGTGGCGCGAGCGATGAGGAAGAAACGTTCCTCGCTCTCGCGCAGGCGCCGCTCCATCTCCCGCCGCTCGGTGATCTCGATCGCCGAACCGATGATGCGGGTGGTGCCCCCGGCCTCGTTGCGCACCGGCTTGAGCTGGGTGAGCCACCAGCGCGGCTGCGCGTCGGCGGAGACCTCCTCCTCGTAGGTGACCGTGGCCCCGGCCGCCAGGCAGTCGCGGCAATGCGCCTCCAACCGGCGGCCGAGATCCCGGGGAAACGCGGTCGCCAGCTCGGCCAGGCGGCGGCCGATCAACTCGCCCGCCGGCACGGCCACGACCCGCTCGAACGACGGATTCGCCCCGGCCAACCGCAGGCCGCCCCCCGGCTCCACGTCGACCACCCACAGCGGCAGCTCGATGCCGCTGTAGATCTCCTGCAGGAGCATCTCCTGCGCGCGCAGCCGGGCCTCGACCGTCCGGAGCGCCGTGACGTCCTGGACCGTCCCGTACACACGGAACACCGTCCCGTCCGCCAGCGCGGCCCGCATCGTCACCCGCACCCCGAGCGGCCGCCCGTCGGGAAGAGACAGCGACACGTCGAACTGCGAGCCCTCGCCGCGGGCCAGCCCCAGCCCCAACGCGGCCCGCACGCCCGGGCGCACCGGCGGCGGGAGCAACCGCAGGACCACCCGCATCGGGGCGCGGCGGAAGCGCACCCCGAAGATGCGCCCCGCCTCCTCCGACCAGTCGAGCACCCGGGTCGACGCGTCGAGCGACCAGCTGCCGATGTGGGCGACGGCCTGCGCCTCGAGCAGGCGCGCCTCGCTCTCGCGCAACAGGTCCTGGAGCCGGCGGCTCGCGGTGACATCGGTGTGCGTCCCGAGCATACGCAACGGGCGCCCCTCCGGATCGAACACCGCCTTGCCCCGCACCAGGATCCAGCGCCATTGGCCGTCGCCGCGGCGCACCCGGTAGGTGCGCTCGTAGATCGGGGTCTCTCCCGCAAAATAGCGCCGGACCGCCTCCCGCACCCCCTCGACCTCCGCGGGGTCCATCGACTCGAGCCAGCGGGAGCGCGAAAGGAACTCCTCGGAAGCCGGGAGCCCCAGGATCTCCCGGTCGCGCGGCGACACCCACATGCGGTCGGAAAGAATATCCCACTCCCAGGCCCCGTCGTTGCTGCCCGCGATGGCCAGGTGCCAGCGCTCCTCGCTGCGTTGCAGGCGGGCGAGGGCCTCGACCTGCTCGGTGAGGTTCTGCGCGATGCCGATGAAACCGTTAATCCGCCCGTCGGGATCGTGCAACGGCGCGATGGCCAGATGCGCCGGCAGAGGCGTGCCATCCTTGCAAACGAACGTCCAGTCGCGGGCCTCGGGCGCCCGCTCGGCAATGGGCTTCGCCGTCAACGCCTCGAACCCCGGCGCCACCTCCCGCCCGAGCTCGCGCGAGAGCTCCGCGGCGCGCTGGCGAAGCTCCGCCGGGAGGTGCATCTGCTCCGCCGTGCACCGACCGACGACCTCCGCGGCGCTGTAGCCGAGCAGCATCTCGGCACCCCGGTTGAACACCTCGATCACGCCCCGTGGATCGGTGACGATCAAGGCACAAGCGGCGCTCTCGAGCAGCCCGGCGCGAAGGCTCTCGGAGCGGCGGCGTGCCGTGACGTCGCTCTGGAATTCCACGAAACGCCGGACCCGCCCATCGGGGTCGGCCACAGGATCGGCCTTGATGTGCACCCAGTAGGCCGCGCCGTCCTTGCGGTAGTTGAGCAACTCGACCTCGAAACCGCGGCCGGCCAACCGGCCCTCGTGGATGCGTGCCATGCCCGCGGGATCCGTGCCCGCGCCCTGCAGGAGGGGGCCGAGCGGCCGGCCCGCCAACTCCGCGAGCGAATAACCGGTCAGCCGCCCGAAGGCCTCGTTGCCCCATTCCATCCGGCCGTCCGAATCGGTGATCACGATCGCGGCCGAGGTATTCTCCGCCATGACCGTTTGCGCCTCCAGCGCCCGCCGGGAATGGGTCAGTTGCTCGCGCGCCTGCGCCAACTCCCCGAGCAGGTGGGTGCGCTCGCCTCGCCACCACCATCCCACTGCGAGTGCCGCCAACCCGGCACCGGCCAGCGACGCCAGCCCCGCCGGCCACCCCTGCGTCATCCACACCCCTGCCACGAGCACGACCGCCACCGCGACGATGGCGACCCGTGTCGACAATCCGGGTGGGAGCACTGCGCGGTTGTCGGGAACTGACATGTGGCAACGGCCCGGCGTGAAGGTCCGCCGTGCTGCCCAATCATCGGCCGGCCCATGGCTTCCTTAACCGGCAAACCGTCGCAGCCCACCGGCCGGGCGGCCCGCGGAGCCATCACTGGGTACAACCCGCTTGCCGACTGGTCAGCGATCCCGTCTCCCCGCGTTGCGCAAGGGACCGGCGCAGGCGTGACCATTCCCTTGGCGTGGGGCTCGGGTTCGCTCGCGCCGCCCCGGCCCCGGCACCACGCCGACGGCCTGCGCAACCGAAGACCTTCAGCCGGAAGAGCCGCGGCTTCCGCGGTGTCCCCCCGTCCCTTGCAGGGGCACAACTCAGTCGACCGGCGCGGCGAGGAAATCGCGCACGAGGTCGTAGAGTTGCGGGGAATCGAGCAGGAACGAGTCGTGACCGAGATCGGTATCCAGCTCGGCGTAGCTGGCCGGTATCCCGGCGCGCAGCATCGCCAGCACGATCTCGCGATTCTGCGCCGTGGGGAAGAGCCAGTCGCTGGTGAACGCCACGCAGAGCGTGCGCGCCGTCACCCCGGCGAACGCCTGCTCGAGCGAGCCGTAGGCGGCCGCGAGGTCGAAGTCGTCGATCGCGCGGGTGATGTAGAGGTAGGTGTTGGCGTCGAAGCGGTTGATGAACGCCTGGCCCTGGTGCTGCAGGTAGCGCTCGACCTCGTACTGCGCGTCAAAGCTGGCCGCGGCCTCGGGCGCCGCGGCGCCGCCCCCGCGTTTGCGGCGGCCGAACTTCTGCTCCATCGAGGCGTCCGACAGGTACGTGATGTGCGCCATCATGCGCGCGATCGCCAGCCCCACGCGCGGCCCTCCGCCTTTCGGATACTCGCCGCGGTTCCAGCCCGGGTCCTGCATGATCGCCTCGCGGCCCACGGCGTTGAAGGCGATCGCCTGCGCGTTCTCGCGGGCGGTCGTGGCCATGGGCAGCAGGCGCCGCACGAAGCCGGGATACTCGATGCCGAACTGCAGCACGCGCATGCCGCCCATCGAACCACCGACCACCGCGTGCAACGCCGTCACGCCGAGGCGGTCGAGCAGGCGTTTGTCGGCGCGGACCATGTCGCGGATCGTCACCTGCGGGAACCCGGCGCCCCACGGCCGCCCGGTCTCGGGCTGGGGCGAACTGGGGCCGGTCGAGCCCACGCAGCCGCCCAGGCAGTTGGAGCAGACGACGAAGTAGCGGTTCGTATCCAGAGCCTTGCCGGGCCCGATGAGATTGTTCCACCAGCCGGGCTTGCGGTCGGCGAGCGAATGGATGCCGGCGGCGTGGTGGTCGCCGCTGAGCGCGTGGGCGACGAAGACGGCGTTGTCGCGCGCGGCGTTGAGCCGGCCGTAGGTCTCGTAACGCAGCGTGAAGCCCGGGATCGACTGGCCGTTGTCGAAGGTGAACGGCTCGGCGGAGACGAAGTCGCGCGCCTCGACCAGGCCCACCTCGCCGGGCTCGGAGCACGCCAGTTCAAGATCGTCGGAGGAGTCGTTCACGCCGCGCCATCGTGGCAAGCGCCGGCGCGACGTCAACGGGGCGCCGGCGGCCGACCCAAGAAAGCCGGCCACGCGCGCGACGCCGGCATTGAAGCCCGCGGCGTTTTCCCCTCCCCTCGTCCGCCGCGCCCGCCATGTCCACCCAGTCACCAGCACACCCGCCCAGTCCGGAGCCGCCCGGCTACGCGCCATGCCGGCTCTGCCCGCGGCTGTGCGACGCGCAACGCGAGGCGGGCGCGACGGGTTTCTGCGGCCAAGGCGATCGGCTGCGGTTGGCGCTGGCCTCGCTGCACTTCGGCGAGGAACCGCCGCTGGTCGGTAACCGCGGCTCGGGCACGATCTTCTTCTCGGGTTGCACATTGCGCTGCGCGTTCTGCCAGAACTTCCAGATCTCGCAGCAGGGCCTCGGCCGCGAGGTCGCCACCGACGAGTTCGCCGAGATCTGTTTGGCGCTCCAGGCCGCCGGTGCGGCGAACATCAATCTGGTGACGGGCACGCAGTTCATCCCCGGCATCGTCGCGGGGATCGCCGCCGCCCGCGCGGCGGGGCTGGCGCTGCCCGTGCTCTGGAACGGCTCCGGCTACGAACGCGTGGAGATGGTCGCCGCGCTGCGCGGCACGGTCGACGTGTGGCTGCCGGACCTCAAGACGCTCGACCGCGAAACCGCCCGCCGCTACTTCGCCGCCCCCGACTACCCGGAGGTGGCGACGGCGGCGATCCTCGCGATGGCCGAAGCCCACCCGCTCGAATACGACGAGGCCGGCCTGCTGCGCCGCGGGTTGATCCTGCGGCATCTGGTGCTGCCCGGGCAGCTCACCGACAGCCGCGCCGTGCTGACCTGGTTTTCCCGGCACCTTGCCGGCCGCGCATTGCCCTCGATCATGACGCAGTACACGCCCATCGCCGCACTCGCGGGTCGGCCGGCGCCGAAGGATGCGCTCGGGCAGGCGGAGTACGAGGAACTGGTGGCGCTGATCGACGAACTCGGGCTCGGCGAGGGGTTCTACCAGGAACTCGTGCCCGGCTCGGACTGGCTGCCGGATTTCTGCCGGCCGAATCCGTTTTCCTCGGACTTGGCGCGCACGATCTGGCACCACGCGCAGGGTTTCGTGGCGAAGCAGGGGTGAGCGCGATCCCGCCAGTTCCCCGCAAGTCGTCCGGCTTGCCGGTCGTGGCGCGGTTCTTCAGACCGCGCCGGCAGGCACCACGCCCGCCCTCAGGGCGAGAATCATCTCCGCCCGTGCGGCCCGACGGTGCGCCCCCAACAAAAAGGCCGCGGGACTTGCGCCGCGCGGCCTGGAAGAACGGAGACGAGGAGCGCGGCGCTCAGCCGGCGACCTCGTGGCTGGAGAAGACGTGCTGCACGTCGTCGAGGTCCTCGAGCGCGTCGAGCAACGTCTGCACCTTGGCGGCATCGGCCTCGCTGAGCACGAGCGGCACCTTCGGCAGGTACACGATCTCACTGGAGTCGGGCTTGATGCCGGCCTTCTCGAGCACGCCGGCCAGGGCGTAGTAGGCATTGACCGGGCAGAGGACCTCGAAGCCCTCGTCGGAGGTGCGCACATCGTCGGCGCCGGCGTCGAGGGCGAGCTCCATGAGCTTGTCCTCGGTGGTCTTGTCCTTGCCGACGAGGAACTGGCCGCAGTGGTTGAACTGGAACGACACGGCGCCGGACTGCGCGAGATTGCCGGCGTAGCGGGTGAACACGGAGCGCACCTCGGAGGCGGCGCGGTTCTTGTTGTCGGTGGTGACTTCGACGATGACGCCGGCCCCCGCGGGGCCGTACCCCTCGTAGGTGATCTGTTCGATCGCGGCGCCCGCGAGTTCGCCGGTGCCCTTCTTGATGGCGCGGTCGATGTTGTCGTTGGGCATGTTCGCCTCGCGCGCCTTCAGCAGGACGGTGCGGAGGCGGGCGTTGGCGTTGGGGTCGCCGCCGCCGGCACGCGCGGCGATGGTGATTTCCTTGCCGATGGTGCTGAAGATTTTGCCGCGCTTGGCATCGGCCGCGCCCTTGGCGCGCTTGATCGTAGCCCACTTGCTATGGCCAGACATGGTGAGGAATGGTTCGGGGTGAGAGGGAGGGGAACAGTTGAGGGGAAAAAGGCGACGGGCGGCGATGCTTATTTGCGCTTCGGGCGTTTGCCCGCGGGGGTGACGTTCTTCACCCCGCCCGCGGCCGGCGCCAGCGGATCGTGGTCGGGCATGCGGTTGATGATGAGCTGCTGCCCGATGGTGAAGATGTTGGAGACCGTCCAGTAGAGGGCGAGGCCGGAGCCGAAGTTGTAGCAGAACAGCACGAACAGGATCGGCATGAACTTCATCATCTTCGCCTGGGCGTTGTCCATCGAGGGCGTGGGCATGAGCTGCATCTGGACGATGGAGGAGATGCCCATCAGCAGCGGCATGATGTTGAGCGGGAAGCCGTAGATGCTGGCGACGGTGTCGGGCGAGGCGAGGTCCTTGATCCAGAACCATTCGGCGAAACGCAGCTCGGAGGAGGTCTGGAGCATCGCGAAGAAGCCGATGAAGAACGGCATCGTGATGAGGATCGGGAGACAGCCGCCGACCGGGTTGACCTTGGCCTCCTTGAAGAGCTCGAGCGTGGCCTTCTGCTTCTTCTGGGGATTGTCGGCGTACTTCTCGTTGATCTCCTTCAGGCGCGGCTGGATCTTCGCCATGCGCTTGGAGGACTTCGCGGCGCTGAGCGTGAGCGGCAACGTGACGATCTTCAGCAGCAGCGTGGTGAAGATGATGGCCCAGCCCCAGTTGCCGAGGAAGCCGTGGAACCACTCCAGCAGCGTGAGCAACAGCGGGGCGAAGAAGCCGGCGAGGAAGATCTTGTTGAAGAAGTAGCCGTCGAACTGCATCGCCTTGTGCTCGTTCTGCTCGAAGGCCTTCAGGCGCGCGTACTCCTTCGGGCCGACATAGAGTTTCCCGCCGAGCACCACGGAGGCTCCGGCCTCGAGGCGCGGCACGTCGAGGTTGATCTCGCCGGTCACGCCGAACGCCGTCGGCACGTCGGGCAACTCCGGATGCACCTTGACGCGGCGCACGACCAGACCGGTGCCGGGCTGGTCGGGGGTGAAGATGGAGGCGAAGAACTGGTTCTTCACCGCGCCCCAGACGACCTTGCCAGGCGTCTCGAGGTAGGGCTTCGGCGAAACATCGCCGCCGAACATGCGCTTGAAGAAGCCGCCGCCTTCCAGCGCGGCCCGGTCGACATAGGTCGTGTCCTCGCCGTCCCAGAGGGCGGCGTTGAGGTAGAGGCCGGTGTCGTTCTTGTCGACGAGGGTGGCGGTGCCGAGGTTGAGCGCGAGGCGCTGCGCGGCGAGGGCCGAGTCGGAGACGTTGCGCAGCGTGGTTGTAACCTGGAGCCGGTAGGGGTCGCCGGGCTGGCCCGGCTGCGGGAGGATGAAGCTGCGGGTGACCTCGAGCTTGCCGTCGGCGACGGTGCGGAAGGTCACGTGGTCGGCCGCCTGCTCGACGAGCGCCCACTTCGCCGCGGCGTCCAGTCCGGGCACGCCGGTGAACGAGAGGATCGGGGCGGCGTGCACGGCGTTGAAGACGTACGGGGCCGCGGCGCCCTTCGCGACCGGATGCTGGCGGAACGCGACATCGCGGATCGCCCCGCCGAAATCGCTGAACGTCACCGCCAAGGTGTCGTTGGAAAGCGTCACCTGCTGCGCCTCGGCCGGGGCCGCGGCGGGCAGCGCGTAGAAACCGTTGGCCACCGGCACGATCGCCGGGGCGGGCGCGGCCGCTGTCGGCGCACCGGCCACGGACGGCGCGGTGCCCTCGGCAGCGGGCTGCACGGCGGGCGGCGGCGGCGCCACCGGCCGCGGAGCCGGTTGGGGCCGGAACCAGATCATGCCGGCGAAAGCCGCGATCAGCAGGAGGACGCCGATGGTCGTGTTTTTCTTATCCATGAATGCGTGGGGCGCGGCGGGGAGTCAGGGCAAAAGGCGCGCCGGTCGCCGCTCGCGCGGAGCGCGGCAGCCAGCGGAAAGTTTTCGGAACCGGGTCCGCGCCGCCCGGGTGCAGCGGGTGGCAGCGCAGGAGCCGGCGGCCGGCCAACCACAGCCCGGCCAGCAGGCCGTGGCGCTGGAGCGACTCGACCGCGTAATGCGAGCAGGACGGATGAAAACGGCAGCCGCAGCCGGGGCCGAAGAACAACGGCAGCACCGGCGAGAGCACAAGCTGGTAGAGCCGCACCAGGCCGACGGCCAGCAGCCGCGGCCCACGCCAGACCATCCGGCCGAGCCGGCGCCAGGGCGCGGCCGTGCGCTCACTGCTGGACTGACAGTTCGCCGGCAATTCTGCGAAGGGTTTTCAGGAAACGTTTCTCAAGGTCGGCAGTGCCGACCCTGGGCATCGAAGGCCGGGCCGAGACGATCACGTCGAGGCCGGGCGGAAGCTCATGCTGGTGGCGGCGATAGAGGTCGCGCACGATCCGCTTGCAGCGGTTGCGCACCACCGCGCCACCCACAGCCCGCGAAGCGGCGACCCCCAACCGGACCGGCCGGTCGTCGCGGCGATCGCGCACCCAAAGCAGGAACCACCCGCCATCAATCCGGCGCCCGGCCTCCCGCGCAGCCGAGAAATCGGCGCTGCGGTGGACGCGTTGCGCCGAACCGAGGAGAAGGCGGCCCTGCGGGGCGTCAGACAACGGTGAGACGCTTGCGGCCCTTGGCGCGACGAGCGGCGAGCACCTTGCGGCCACCGCGGGTGGACTTGCGCGCGCGGTACCCGATCTGGCGGGCGCGCTTCTTCTTATGCGGACGATAGGTCGGTTTCATGGTGTGAAGGAAAAAAGAGGGGGAAGTTGGCCGGCCGGCTCCGCCGGTGTCAAGCCCTCGACCGAGGGTTCGGCGGAAAGAACACGCGCCACGCCGAGCTGCCGCAACTGGGCGGCGCGGCCGCCCGGTCCCACCCGCGAGGCACGTCGAGCCGTCCCGTGGCCCGGCCGCCCCCCAAGGGAGTGAGCGAGCGAGGGGCGGCGGCGACCTCGCCCGCTGGAGACCGTCCGAGGCGGGCAGGAAGGGGCCACCGGGGCCCCGCCCCGCCGGCGCGCCCACCGGAGACGGCAGCGGCGGCGCCCGGGAAGGCGCCGCCGCTCGAATCCGCAGGTTGGTGACGGCTCAGCGCAGGTTGGGCGCCACGTAGTCGCGCTTCGGGGCGCCGGTGTAGATCTGGCGCGGGCGGTAGATGCGCGCCTTGGAGGTGGAGGCGACCTCGCGCCAGTTGGCGATCCAGCCGGGCATGCGGCCGATGGCGAACATGACCGTGAACATGTTCAGCGGGATGCCGATGGCGCGCATGATGATGCCGCTGTAGAAATCGACGTTCGGATACAGCTTGCGCTCGACGAAGTAGGAGTCCTTGAGCGCCGCCTGCTCGAGGTGGCGGGCGATGTCGAGCAGGGGGTCCTTGCGGCCGAGCTTGGCCAGTACGCTGTCGCACGCGCGGCCGATGATCTTGGCGCGCGGGTCGTAGTTCTTGTAGACGCGGTGGCCGAAGCCCATCAGGCGGGCCTTGCCGTTCTTGGCCGCCTCGATGAAGCGCGAGCCGTCGTCGCCGGTGGCGTGGATCTGCTCGAGCATCTCGATGACCGCCATGTTGGCGCCGCCGTGCAGCGGGCCCCAGAGCGCGGAGATGCCGGCGGAGATCGAGGCGAAGAGGTTGGCGCCGGAGGAGGCGACCATGCGCACGGTGGAGGTGCTGCAGTTCTGCTCGTGGTCGGCGTGGAGCAGCAGGATGAGGTTGAGCGCACGCACGACCTCGGGCTCGGGGATGAAGTCGTAGTACGGCTCCGAGAACATCATGTGCAGGAAGTTCTCGCAGTACGTGAGGTTGCGCTTCGGATGCACCAGCGCCAGGCCCTTGCTCAGCCGATAGGACATGGCGGTGAGCGTGCGGACCTTCGAGACGGCGACCGCGGAGGCTTCCTCGTAGTTCTTGAGGTCGCGCTCGTGGTTGTTCGTGCACAGGTGCGGGTAGTAGCAGCCCAGCGCGTTCATCGCGGCCGACAGCACGGCCATCGGGTGCGAGTCCGGCGGGAACTCCTCGAGCACGCGGTAGAGCCCGCGGTGCATGTCGGCGTTCTCCCGCAGGTAGGCGGAGAAGCGCTGGCGCTGGCCGGGCGACGGCAACTCGCCATGCATGACCAAGTAGGCGGTCTCGACGAAATCGGACTTCTCGGCGAGCTGCTCGATCGGGTAGCCGCGGTAGCGCAGGATGCCCGCCTCGCCGTCGATGAACGTCACCTGGCTCACGCACGAACCGGTGTTGCCGTAGCCCTCGTCGAAAGTGATGTGCCCGGTGTTCGCCCGCAGATTGTGGCAGTCGATGGCCTTCTCGCCTTCGGTGCCGACGATGATCGGCAGTTTGAATTCCCGGTCTTCGATTCGCAGGGTGGCTTCAGTCGGCATGGTGGAGGCAGAGAACACGACCGCCCCGCTTTTGCAAAGCCGACAACGCACGTGTCCGCGATTTCAGATACCGCCGCGCTGGCCGCGCGGCGGATGAGCGCAACTGCTGGAGACGAAGCCGCGCGGGGCCGGACGGAACGCGGAGCGGCGTGGCGCCCGTACGGGCGCGGCCCCCACCCACCGGCCCGCTCAAGCCGGCTGACGGCAGCGGTCGACGAAGTTGCGATAGAGCCGCAGGCCGGCGGCCTGGCTCTTCTCCGGGTGAAACTGGGTGGCCACGCAGCGGCCGCGGGCGATCGCCGCGACGAACGGGCCGCCGTAGTCGCACACCCCGAAAGTCAGCGCGTCGTCGGCCGGCACGCAGTGGTAGCTGTGCACGAAGTAGAACGGTTCGCCCTCCCGCCGCAGCCCGGCGACGAAGGGTGAGTCGGGCTGGCGGAAAACCACCGGATTCCAGCCCATGTGCGGCACCTTGTACTCCGCGGGCAACCGGAACCGCCGTACCACGCCGGGAAAGATGCCGAGCCCGCGGCAGCCGCCCTCCTCCGACTCCTCGAAGAGCGCCTGCATGCCCAGGCATATCCCGAAAAACGGCCGATCCTCCGCGATCCAACGCTGCACCGCCGCGCCGAGGCCCGTCGCCTTGAGCGCCTCCACGCAGTCGGGCAACGCCCCCACCCCCGGTAACACCAGTCCGTCAGCCGCGCCGATGTCCTCGGTCCGCTCGACCACCCGCACCTCGGCCCCGGAGACCTCGAAGGCCTTGGCCACACTGCGCAGGTTGCCCATGCCATAGTTGAGCAGGGCCAGCCGCGGGCGGGCGGAAGCGGTTTGCGGAGCGCGGACGGCGGAAGGCGAGTTCATGGGCGGCGAAGATGAGTCTCGGGCCCGCATTTCCGGCTTTGGACCGGTCCTGCGAACGCCGGAGCGCAGACGTGTTTTCGGGTCACACCGGTCTGGTGCAACTCGAAACTGGTAACGGCACAACGCGCGCGAGACGCGAGCAGCCTCAGCCCTTCAGGCTGCCCTTGGTGCTGGGCACCTTGCCGGCGTGGCGCGGATCGATCTGGCAGCACACGTCGAGCGCGCGGCCCAGACCCTTGAAGAGCGCCTCGGCGATGTGGTGCGGCTCCTCGCCATACTCGATCGCCGCATGCACGTTGGCCCCGATCGCATTGGTGAACGACCGGAAGAACTCCTTCACGAGGATGAGGTTGAAGTCGCGAATGAACGGATGCGCGCACTCGGCCTTGTACACGAGCACGGCGCGACCGCTCAGGTCGACGACCACGCGAGCGAGCGTCTCGTCCATCGGAAGCAGGAAGAAGCCGTAGCGGCGGATGCCGGCCTTGTCGCCGAGCGCCTCGGCGAACGCCTGCCCGAGCACGATGCCCACGTCCTCCACCGTGTGGTGGTAGTCGACCTCGACATCACCCTTCGCGCGCACCTGCAGGTCGAACGACCCGTGCCGCGCGAAGAGCGTAAGCATGTGGTCGAAGAACGGGATGCCGGTCTCGATCTTGGACTCGCCCGTGCCGTCGACGGTGAGCGTCAGCTCGATGTCGGTTTCGCGGGTACGGCGCTGGACGGTGGCGGTGCGTTTCGGAGCCATGATTCGATGGTGTTGAGGAGGATGTTCATCTCCTCGTCGGTGCCGATGCTGATTCGCGCGAAATTGCGGGTCAAGGGGTGACTCGGGAAGCAGCGCACGAGGATCTTGTTCGCGCAGAGGAAATCGTAGAACGCCTTCGCGACCTCGGGGCCGGTGCGACCGGCGGCGTCGCGCGGCTCGGCGAAGACGAAGTTGGTCTGCGACGGATAGACGAACCAGCCACGGCGCTCGGTGAGTTCGCGGTGGAAACGGTCGCGCGTGGCGCGGATCTTCGCCACGAGCCCGTCGTAGTACGCCACATCCTCGAACGCCGCCAAGGCGGCGGTCTGCGCGAGACGGGAGACGTTGTAGCTGTCGCGCACGCGGTCGAGCAGGTCGATCACCTCGGCATGCGCGAGGGCGTAGCCGATGCGCTGGCCGGCCAGGCAGTAGACCTTGGAGAACGAACGCGTGACACAGAGATTCGGGTACTCGCGCACCCAGCCGGCGATGTTCGTCTCGGCAAACGGCGCATAGGTCTCGTCGGCCACGACGAGCCCGCGGAAGCCCTGGAGCACCGCGCGCAAGTCGGCCTCGGGGAACCCGACGCCGGTCGGCGCGTTCGGCGTCGTCAGAAACAGGATCGGCGCCTCCGACTTCACGAGATCCTCGACCGGCAGCCGCATCTCGCGGGTGAAGGCCACCTCCTGCACCGGCGCGCCCTCGAGCCCGATGAGCACCGGGTAGAGCGAATAGCTCGGCACCGTCCACGCACCGGCGACCTCCGGTCCGCAGAACACGCGTACGAGCAGATTGAGGATGTCGTCGCCGCCGTTGCCGATGCAGACGTTGGCCGACGCCAGCCCGTGTCGCGCCGCCACCGCCGCACGCAGCGGCGCGCTGGTCGGGTTCGGGTAGAGCCGGAGCGAGGCACCATCGGCGCCGATCTCGCGGCGCAGCGCCTCGACCACGCGCGGGCTCGGCGGGTAGGCGTTCTCATTGGTGTTGAGTTTGATCCAGCCCGGTTCCTGCGGCTGCAGGCCCGGCACGTAGGCGTGGAGGGCGCGGAGGTGCGGCCGGGCGCGTTGGACGATGGGATTGGCGGACATTCTGCCCGAGACAAACGGCACAACCCGCCTCCATCAACGGCCAAGTGTGGCGCGTCCTCGTGCAGGGGTTGCCCAATCCGGGCTCGCCGGAGCGGGTCTTCCAGGAGCGCCGCGTTGCGCCCGAGCTCCCACGAAGGCTCGCCGCCGACGGCGGGGTCGGACGTTTACCGGACCGGAGCGGCGTCAGGAGCGCAGGGAGGAGGCCGCTGCCGTGACGGAGCCTCCGGCGACGGCGCGACCAGTGCCGCTTGGCTCCGGTTCCTGGTTACTTTGTCAAGAGTCGCGACATGAGCCCTTCAATTCCCCCTCGCAGAAGCACCGCTCAACCGAAGGGCGAGCGGCGCAGGCCGCGCAGGGCGGTGAGGCCGCCCCAGTCGGCGAGGGGCGGCAGCGGGCGCGGGGCGGTGCGCGCGCGGGTGCCGTGGCGGCGGCGGAAGGCGGCC
>JAEWNN010000011.1 GCA_023457035.1 Verrucomicrobiota bacterium | reverse complement strand
GGGGGGGGGGGGGGGGGGGGGGGGGGGGGGGGGGGGCCCCCCCGCAGCGGCCCTCGGTGATCGAGAAGATTGAATCCAGTTTCATCTCACGGAAGAGGTGGGCGATGGCCCCGGGCACCCGGACGAGGGCGAGCACGGCCCCGTGGATGGCGAGGTCCTTGTAGAAGACCAGCAGCTTGCCGATCCCGGCGCTGCCGATGTGGGTGACGCCGGCGAAGTCGATCTCCACGCGTTGGGGCACGGCGAGGACGATGTCGCGGAAACGCTTCTTGAGCTCCTCGGCGGCGAGCTCGTCGATCTCCCCCTGGAGCGCGAGGCGGGCGGTCTGGTTGTCACGACTGACGGTGATGTTCATGGATGGGCGTGGTTGGCGGTTGGGTGGGGGAAGGGTTCCAGAGGTCGAGCCGGGGCAGCGGGCTGCGGCTGGACGAGGGGCAGAAGGTCTTCTCGTCGCCGAAGAACAGGGTGAGGCGGCGGCCGCCGTCGCTCCAGCGGGCCTCGTCGGCGAAGCGGCGGATGAGGAACAGGCCGCGGCCGGAGGGCTTGGTGCGGTTCTCGTGGGCGGTGGGGTCGCCGATCTGGTCGGGGCGGAAGCCGGGGCCTTCGTCGGCGATCTCCAGACACGCGTCGTTGCCGTAGCGGCGGCGGACCACGATGGCCTTCGCGGGGTCCTCGCGGTTGCCGTGGTGCCAGGCGTTGTAGAGCGCCTCCTCCAGGACGATCTGCAGGCGCATCGGAGAACAGGTGACGCCGTGGCGCTCCCACTCCCCGAGGATCCGGCCGGTGAGGCCGACGCGCAGGTCGCGCAGGTCGGCGAGGCCGGTCGGATGCAGGCGGTCCTCGAACACCGGGCCGGGTTACTCGACCTCGAGCACCACGAGGGCGACATCGTCCGGGAGCGCGTGGGCGGCGACCGCCTCGTCGCAGCTGCAGCCGGCGAGGTCGTGGAAGAGCCGTTTGGCCAGTGGCACGACATGCAGGTCGGGGGTGCAGGCGAGGATGGCGCGCAGGCGGGCGGCGAGCTCGGCGGCGGTGAGGTCGGGCAGTTGGCGGGCGGCGCCCACCTCGAGCAGGCCGTCGGTGTAGAGGATGAGCTTGTCGCCGGGCTGGAGCTGGAGCGTGGCGGCGGTGAAACGGTGGTTGTCGATGAAGCCGACGGGCAGGTTGGTTCCGGCGGCGCCGAGCTCGGGCAGGAGCCGCACCTCGCCCCCGCGCACGAGCAGGAAGGGCGGATGCCCGGCCGCCACATAGGCCAGGCGCAGCGAGGCGTGATCGAGCTCGAGGTTGAGGGCGGTGAAGAAGTCACCGTCCTGAAACATATGGGACCGACAGATCTCCTGGTTCAGCCGGGTGACCACCTCGGCCAGCGGCCGGTGTGCGCCGGCGGGGCCGACGAGGGCGTTGTGGAGCAGGTCGGTGATGATGCTGCGCAGGATGCAACCGACCTCGTGGCCGGACTGGTCCTTGAGGCTGACGAGGGTGCGCTGGCCGGCGGCATCGCCGAGGTGGCGGGTGAAGAAGTGGTCGCCGCCCTCCACCGAGCGGGGGATGGACTGGCCGGCGGTGAACAGCCCGGCGCCGTCGGGCAGGGGGGTGTTGCGCGGCTGGTGGGAGTTGACGAGCAGCAGCACCTGATGGGCGAGGGAGATGTCCATCGCCTGCTTGTCGAGGAGGCGGCGCAGCTCGGCGTTGCTCTCGGCCAGCTCGGCGGTGCGCTGGATCACCCGGTCCTCGAGGTCGGCGTGGGCGCGCCGCAACTCCTCCTCGGCCTGCTTGCGGCGGGTTTCGTCGATGAGGAATCCGGTCACGCCGACGGGCTGCCCGTCCCGGACGAGCAGATGCGCGTAGCTCGAGCCGTGGAAGGTGGTGCCGTCGTGGCGGACGAAACAATACTCCTCGCCCGCGAGCGGGTGGCCGGCGAGCAGGCGCTGCCAGTTGGCGCGCAGGCGGGCGTGGTCGTCGGGGTGGACGAGGGAGAAGAGGTTGACGCCTTGGGCGATGGCGGCGGGGGTGAGGCGGGCCGCGGACAAGCCCTCGCGGTTCAGGACGACGACGTTTCCCCGGAGGTCGAGCTCGTAGACGGTCTGGGGGAGGGTATCGACCATGAGGCGGTACTTCTGCTCGCTGGCGGCGAGCGCCCGCTGGGCCTGCTCGCGTTCGACGATCTCCTCGCGCAGGCGGGCGTTGGCGGCGGCGAGTTCCTCGGTGCGTTCGCGCACGCGGTCCTCGAGCCTGGTGTTGGCGAGGTGGAGACCGGCTTCCGCCTCCCGCCGGGCGTGGGCCTCGAGCACCAGCGACACGCAGCTGCCGACCGCCGAGGCGAACGACTGCTCGGCCGCGCTCCACGTGCGGGGCGGACCGACATGCTCAAGGCAGACGACGCCGATGATCCGGCCGCCGAGCCGGACGGGTACATGGAGGCTCGCGCCGATGCGCAGCGGCCGCAGGTAGGTCTCGGCGAAACCGTGGGTGGCGGGGTCGTGGGCGGCGTCGCCGGCGGCGATCACCTCGCGTTGTTCGAAGGCGGTGAAGAACTCGGGGTGGGCGGCGACGTCGACCCGCAGGCCGGCGCTGTGGCTGGCCGCGGGCAGATCGAAAAGATCGGCGCAGCGCAGGGTGGTGCACCCGCCATCGTAGAACCAGATGCCCACCCGGGCGGTCCCGAGCGAGCGGGCGGCGGTCTCGGTGAGCAGGGCGAGCGAGGCGTCGCGGCTGCCCTGGAAGAGCCGCTCGTTGCCCGCCAGGGCGGCGAGCGCGTGGTTGAGGCTCTGGGAACGGGCCTCGCGCAGCGCGAGCGCGGCCTCGGTGCGGCGGCAGGCGGTGAGGTCGCGGTAGGAGCCGAGCAGCCAGAGCTGCCGGCCGATGTGTATCGGAGAGACAACCACTGCGAGCACCAGCGACTCGCCGCGCCGCGAGCGGGCCGCCGCCTCCGCCTCGCGCGGCCGGCCGGTGGCGACCACCTCGCGCACGCGCTCCTCGGCCCGCTGCAGCTCGCCCGGTTCGGGGTGGAGGGCGCGCAGGAGACCAGCGAGGTCGCCGGTCGAGGCGCGGCTGAACCCGGTGATCCGGCGCATCTGGCGGTTGAGCGCGACGATGCGGCCGTTCTCGTCGCTCACGACCAGGCCGTCGGAAGCCTGCTCGACCGCCACCGCTAGGGAGCGGATGCGGGGGGTGTCGAGCCGACGTGGGCTCCGGGGGGTGGGGGTGAGCAACGCGCGCAGGCGCGTCGGCAGGGAGGCGAGGTTTCCGGGGGTGGGCGCGAAGTAGTCGGCTGCGCCGGCCCGCAGCCAGCGCACCGCCGCCTCCACGTCCGGCTGCTCGGTGAGAATGACGATTCGCGGGGCGCCCGGGCTCCCGAACAACTCGTCGCGCCGCCGGTGGGCCAGTTCCTCCGGCACGATCACGAGGGCGCAATCGCCGGCTTCGGCCAGCGAGCCGGCGGGCCCGCCCACCCGCACCCGGAAACCGGGGTCGGCGGCGAGCGCGGCCACCAACGGATCGATACGCGGGGCGGCGCCGCCGAGGATGCAGACGGACCGGAGCGAGCCGGAAGGCGATGGAGCTAACGTGGGCATGGTCGGCGGACGGCCCCGTGCTCCCGCCCGGCCGGGGGCCGGCCGGGCCGCGCGCGGGCTCGGCGGGTTGGCCGCTGGTGATTGTTGGTCGCCGCGCTCTCCCACATGGCAGGGGCTTCATCGGCCGATCCCCGGGGAGGTTTAGGTCCGCCGTCCCGGTTGCTCCCTCCGGTGGGCGGGGCGGACGCGCCCGGGAATGGCGATTTCCGGCTTTGCGCGCCGGCGGCGTTCTGCGGTTACTGGGGGCCTCCCACGATGAGCGGTTTCCATTTTGGCGGACCTCACGCCCCTTCCTGCGCTGGCGCCGGGAGCGGGATGGGACCGCGCGCGTCGGGTCCGCTGCAGCGCTGGCCGGCGGGGCCGAAACTGGTCGCGCTGCTGGTGCTGGTCGCGGGCACGGCGGTGCTCCCGGTGACGTGGCTTTGGTGGCACGGTGCGGTGGGGATGCTGTTGGTGGTGGCGATCGTGGTCGGCCGGGTGCCGGTGGCGCGGGTGTTGTGGCGGCTGGCGTGGTTCGCGCCGTTTGTCGCTGGCGCAGCGTTGGCGGCGGCCTGGCACGGCGAACTCGGCCCGGGCTGGCGGGCGGTGGCGCTGCGCGGCGGATTGTGTCTGGCGACGGTCGTGGTCTTCGGGGCGGTGACGCCGTTCGCGGCGCTGCCGGGCGTGCTGCGACGGGCGGGGGTGCCGGCCCTGTTGGTCAGCACGTTGGCGCTGATGCACCGGTATCTGTTTGTGCTGTCCGACGAGGCCCAGCGGATGCAGCGGGCGCGGGCGAGCCGGACGCTGGTGCGCCCGCGGGGTTTTGCGTGGGCGTTGCCGGCGGAGGTGGTGGGGCGGCTGTTCGTGCGGGCCTCGGAACGCGCGGAACGGATCTATCTGGCGATGTGCGCAAGGGGGTGGCGATGACTCCGGCAATCGAGGTTGCGGGCCTGAGCTACCGTTATCCGGACGGCACCGTGGCGTTGAGCGATGTGGGGTTCTCGGTGGCCCGGGGCGAGTGCGTGGGCCTGCTCGGCCCCAACGGCTCGGGCAAATCGACGCTCTTGCTCCACCTCAACGGCATCCTGCCGGAGAGGCCCGGTGCGGCGGCCGCGGTGCGGATCCAGGGAGGGCCGGTCACGCCTGCCACGGTGGAGACGGTGCGGCGGCAGGTCGGGCTGCTCTTCCAGGACCCGGACGACCAATTGTTTTGCGCGACGGTGGAGGAGGACGTGGCGTTCGGCCCGCAACAACTCGGACTGGACGCCGAGACGGTCGCGGCGCGGGTGCGCTCGGCGCTCGAACGCGTGGGGCTGACCGGCTACGCGCAACGCACCCCGCACCATCTCAGCCAAGGCGAGAAAAGGCGCGCCTGCCTGGCCGGCGTGCTCGCGTACGAGCCGTCGATCCTCGTGCTCGACGAGCCCACGAGCGGGCTGGATCCGCGGGGCCGGCGGGAATTCAAGACGTTGTTGCAGGCGGTGCCGGCCACCAAACTGATCGCGACGCACGACCTGGAGCTGGTTGTCGAACTGTGCCCGCGTTCGATCGTGCTCGATCGCGGGCGGGTCGTGGCCGACGGGCCGACGGTGGAGCTGCTCGGCAACGAGGAGCTGATGCTGGCCCACGGGCTGGAGCGTCCGCACATCCTCCAGCATCGGCATCCGCATGCGCCCTACGCTTGGAAACCGTGGACCGACGAGGCCGGGCGGAGCGGGGATGCGCCCGGCGGCAGCGCGGGTTTTTTCCGGCGGATCGGGTGAACGAGACCGGGCGGCTGACCTGGGCTCGTCGGGCGGGTGGTGGCTCGTGCGGGGCGGAGGCCGGCATTGCCAAAGGGCGGCAGGTCGGTTCGTTTGCCTCTGTGGACCTGAAATGGCGCATCTCGCACGTTCGCGGTTATCTGGAGCTCGGCATGGCCAAGGAGGCCAAGGCCGAGCTGGACGCCATCCCGGAGGAGGACGCCCGGCGGCCGGAGGTGGTGGCGTTGCGCGTGGGAATGTTGCAGGCGACCGAGAGTTGGCGGGAGCTGCGCAAGTACGCGCGTGCCCTGGTCGAGGCGGATCCGCACGAGGCGGGGTGGTGGATCATCTGGGCCTACGCCGCCCGTCGCGCGGCCACCGTGAAGGCCGCGGAAAAGATTCTGCAGGAAGCGGCGGAACGGCATCCGCAGGATGCCACGATCCAATTCAACCTCGGTTGTTACGCGTGCCTGCTCGGGGACTTGGGCGCCGCGAAAGCCCGGCTGATTCGTGCGATCACGATCGACAGCTCGTTCCTGAAAAACGCGATGGAGGACCCCGATCTGCAGGCCCTGCGCGACACGGAGCCGGACTGGATCAACTCCGAGGGCGGGGCCGCGCGGCAGGAAGGTTGAGCGGTTCGGTGCCGAACCTGCGCGGCGCAGGATCAACGTCCACCTCGATGGCGTGCCTTTCGTAAGGTGTTATAGGACAACGCTAGAGGTCTCCGTGACCCGATTGTTTCGTCCGCCAGTGGAACAGTTTCTTGACTTCAGGGTATTATCTGATGTTCTAGCCCCAGTTCTTTACCACTTGCAGCTGCGGGAAGCGTCCCCGATGAGGCGCCCGCCCCGCCCCCAAGACTGATTTTCCCAAGCCCGGTTAACGCCGGGTGAGAGAAACGCCGAAGCCCCGTGTCTCCCACGGGGGGGAGGCCTTAACCAAAAGGAGGATCAACACATGATCACCCTCATCATCGCCTGTGTGGCCGTTGCCGGTATCTTCTGGATCGCCGGGTACGACTACAACAGCGTCAAAGAGTAATACACCTCCGGCCCGGACAGAAGTCCGGGCCGGAGTCATTTTCGGAGGTCGCGATCGGGCGCAGGTCGCGAGTCCCTCCGGTCAACAGTCAGTTGCGCAGCTCCGGAGCGAGCGTCGGGCGATCGACCTACGTCTGCAGACGACAGAAGCCAAGAACCCGGGGTGGCCGGGGGATGGAGGGAAGAAACGACCCGGCAGCTGCCTCCTTCGAGGCGGACATAGACCACGGATTGCACGGATCATCACGGATTGGCTCCGGTCATCCGTGCCCATCTGCGAAATCCATGGCCCCCTCCGATGAATCCAGTTCCTTGAGCGGTAACGAAGGAAACGAAGGCCTTCGGACCAACGGACACCAGCCCGCAGGTCTGAGCGCCTCCCCTTCTCCTGCCATGTGAAGACCGCGGACCGGGAGCTTGTCCTTCAATCCGTCCCTATTTTGTCCCCTTCTTTGTCTTTTGTCGGTTCCGGCTGTGTGTTCCGCGATCATTTGCCGGTCGGCACGCTCGGAGCCGCGGGTGCTGGGGCGGACTCCGCGGCCAAGACCCGCTGACGAAACCCCTCGACGTCGAGGTTGGCGAGCAGCTCGAGGAGATTGGGGTACCACTTCTCGTGGAAGCCGTAGCCGCCGTTGCGAAACTCGTCCGCCGCGGCCTCGCGGGTCCAGCCTTGGAAGACGATCCGGTAGGCGGCGACGAAGACGCCGGTGCGGTCGCTCCCGTGCCAGCAGTGCACCAGCACCGGTTTGGGCGCGGCGCGGAACTTCCGCAGCGCCGACACCAGCAGCGCTTCGGTGACCTCGCCGGCGTTCATGGGTTCGGCGAGCAGCTCGAAGTCGGCCTCCGCGAGTTTGCGCGAGTCGGTGTGGTGGTTGCGCAGGTTGAGGATCGAGCGCACGCCGAGGGCCTTCAGGTCGGCGCTGTCCGCCGGCGTGGGCTGCTCGCAGCGGTAGAGTTCGGGGCTCACGCGATAGGCGTTGCCGAGCGAGGTCTCGAGGAGCGGCTCGGCCCAGGTGGCCGGGCGCGTGCGGGGCGCGGCGGAGGCGATCGGCGCCGAGGCCAAGGCGAGGACGAGGAACAGGGGCAGCAGGCGTTTCACGTGGCGAAGCTGGAGCGGGCGGGCCGTTTGCGCGAGCCCGCGCTTTGCGTAGCCTCCCCGCCCTTTCCTCAGCCCATGAAACGTCACCTCGTTCTCTCTGCCATGATCCTTTCCCTTCTCGGTCTGCGCGCCGCAGCTGCTCCCCTTGAACTCGGGGCGGCCGCCCCCGCCGTAATCACGGTCACGGACGCGGGCACCGAGCTCGATCTCGCGGCCCACTGCGCCGCGGGGTTCACCCTCGTATACTTCTACCCGAAAGCCGACACCGGCGGCTGCACCGCCCAGGGTTGCAGCCTGCGCGACGCCTACGCCGATCTCACCGCCCAAGGTGTGAAGGTCGTCGGGGTGAGCACCGACGCCGTGGCGGCGCAGAAGGCGTTCCGGGAGAAATATCGCTTCCCGTTCCCGCTCGTGGCCGACACCGACAAGAAGGTGACTGCGGCCTTCGGCGTGCCGACGACGCTGGGCTTCGCATCCCGGCAGGCGTTTCTCTTCAAGGACGGCAAACTCGTCTGGCGCGATCTGAAGGCCTCCACGGAGAAACAGGCCGCCGACGTGCTCGCGGCGTTGAAGACGCTGTAGGGCGAGTAGGTCCGGTCTTTGACCGGACCGCTGCGATGTCGCTGCTACGCGGGCGCTGGTCCTCTCGGAGGACCAGCCGGAGGCATGGTCCTACTCGCAGGCGTTCGCTGGTTGGCGTCCGGGTTTGCTTCACACCCGGAACCAGCGGCCCGCCGCTGCGGTGGCGGCGGTGCCGAAGCCGACGAGCACCAGCAGCGGTTTCACGACCGAGCCGAGGTCACCGCCGAAGCTGATGAGCCGGTGCAGGGCATCGAGTGCCCAACCGGTGGGCACGCAATGGCCCGCGGTGCGCAGCGCCTCGGGCGCGAGCTCCAGTGGGAACCAGCAGCCGCCGGCCGCCGCCATGAGGATGCTGGCCAGCACGCACACGCCGACGACGCGGTCCGGCGCGTCGAGCAACGACCCGATCAGCAGGCCCGTCGCGGCCGCGACCCAGCTGTAGACGAGCAGCACGAGGAGCACGCCCGGTAGGTTGGCGCCGACGTTGAGGTGGAAGAAGATTTTCCCGACGAGCAGCAGAAACCCGATCTGCACCGCGCCGAGCAACCACAGCCCGTAAAGCTGGCCGGCGATGAGTTCGCTGCGACGCACGGGCAACGTGAGCAGCCGCTTCAACACGCCGCTGCGGCGGGTGGCGGCGATCGTCGCCCCGCCGAAGATCAGCAGGTTCATCGTGAGGAAGTACACCAGGTTGCCCGGCAGCGAGAACCCGACGCCGCTGGGGATCGGGTCGCGCCCGGCGTACTTCGCGTCGAGCGCGACCTGTGCCGGTTTGGCCATCACGGCGCGCAACGCCTCCTCGCTCGGCGGCCAGGTCGACGCGCCGCCGAGCTCTGCGCCGGCGGTGGTGGACGGAGTGGCTGCGGTAGCCGTTGCGCGGTCGGAGCCGGAGACGGCCGGCCCGGCGGGCAGGTCGATCCGGCGGAGTGAAGAGTCGGTGACTGACGGCGCGGTGGCCGTCACCGCGTCCGGCGCGGAGCCCGGAGGCGCAGGCCGTGGCGCCGCCACGCCTGCCGTGCCGCCGGCCGAGGACTCGAGCAGGTGCGAGTTGAGCGCGACGAGGGCGCGCAGAAGCCGCGCCTCGATCACGAGCGCGTCGCCCTGGGCGTCCTCGCTGCCGGGGACCGGCAGGAACTCGACGTTGGTCGCGCGCCGGGCGAGCACGCGCTCGGTGAAGTCGGCCGGTATGCGGATCTTGCGCACCGGTTTGTTCTTCTTGTCCTTCGCGGGATCGAGGCGCCACAGGCCCTGGGCGCTGAGCACGTCGACGAAGACGTTGCCGAGATAACCGGTGTCGGCGTTCTCGATGAGAACCGGCGGGAAGCGGTTCGAGGACTTGCCGTCGCCGTACGAAAAGCGCGACATGACCGCGACGAACGCGAGCGGCAGCACGAAGAGCCAGATGTAGGAGGTGCGGCTCTTGAGGAAGAGGCGCAGCTCGTTGTGGCCGATGGCGAGGATGTTTCTCATGCGCGGCCTCCCTTCGCGAACTGGCGGCGGAAGAGCCAGGCGGCGAGCGCGAGCAGCGCGGCGCCGAGGAGCGCGAGCTGGAGCGCGGCGGGCGCCCAGGCCCCGGAGCCGGCGCCGCCGTACTCCACGGCGCGCGCGGTCGAGGTGTACCAGTGCGTCGGCAGCAGCGGCATCACGTGGGTTTGGAAGAACGGCGGCAGCATCTCCGGCGGAAACGCGCAACCGCCGGCCATGCCGAGCACGATGCTCACCATCGAGCGGATCGGGTCGGCCTTGCGCTCGTCCGGAATCCACGCAACGAGCACGGCCATCAATCCGGCGACGAACAGCGCGTAGGCGACCGTGAGCACGCCCAGCGCGAACGGCTGGTGCCACCGCACCCCGAAGGCCGCCATGCCGCTGCCGAGGATGATCACGGCGCAGAGCACGAGCATCAGGCCGGTGAACACGACCTTGGCGGCGAGGAACGGCGCGAGCGAGACGTGCAGCGTCTGGTAGCGCGCCAGCGTGCGCAGCTGGATCTCGCGGTGCAGGTCGCCCAGACCCAGCCCGCCGAGGAAGAGCAGGAACATCGCGGCTATGCCGAGCAGCAGGTGTCCGAAAAGATTGAAGCCGCTGCCGCCCGTGCTGCCGCCGGTCGCGGCGTCGCCGGGCTTCTTGTAGCCGACGAGCGGCGGGTTGAGGAACGACTCGAGCGCGCGCAGCTTCCGGCCGAGTTGGGTGAGCAGCGGGCCGGCCTGCTCGAGGTCGGCGTCGCCCTCGAGCACCTTGCGCCACTCGGCGAGATCCGGGGCGAAGTTGCGCGCAAGGCCGTCGAGTCCGGCGGTGAGGATGCCGAGGCCCTCCTCGATGATCGTCGGCTTGATCGACTCGGCGGGGTTCTTGATCAGCCCGAGCGTGAGCTTCTTGCCGTCGAGGAAGTCGCTCGAGAAACCCGCGGGGATGATGATCACGGCGCTGAGCTGGTTGTCGTCGAGCTGGGCGAGGGCCGGGCCGCGCTCCAGCAGCACCGGCTCGAGCGGGACGTCGGAACGGCGCTCGCCGCCGAGGTTGCCCTGGTTGAGGCCGCCGCGCAGGAAGCGCGAGACGATGGTGTCGTCCTCGTCGACGAGGGCGAAGCGGATACGGCTGATCTTCTGCTCCTTGGCGCCGCCGCCGAAGGCGTAGCCGATGATCCCGGCCACGCAGAGCGGCGCGAGGAGGAAGATGACCCACGGCAACGGGTTGCGGCGGGCGCGGGCGAAGTCCTTGGCGAGCAGGGCGCGGAACATGGCGGCTTACTCCCGGAGGTTGCGGCCGGTGAGCTGGAGGAAGACGTCGTTGAGGCTCGGGCGCTTGAGCGTGACGTTCTCGGCGCGCACGGGCAGCGCGAGCAGCTCGCGCAGGCAGTCGGCCGGGTCGCGCTCGCTCAGCGCGGCGACGACGAGCTGGCGGTCGGTGTGCGAGAGCACGCGGTAGTGTTCGCGCAGGCCCGGCCAGGTGTCGGGCTGGGCGCCGGCCCACGCGCCCTCGAGCACGAAGATGCCCTGGTCGCCGAGGCGGTCCTGCAGCTCGCGCAACGTGCCCTCGGCGTGCATCCGGCCGTGGTCGACGATGCCGATGCGGTCGCAGAGCGACTCGGCCTCCTCGAGGTAGTGCGTGGTGTAGAGCACGCCCACGCCGTCGGCGCGCAGGCCGCGGACGAATTCCAGGATGTTGAGACGCGCCTGCGGGTCGATGCCGACGGTCGGCTCGTCGAGCAGGATGAGGCGCGGGCGGTGGAGCAGCGCGCAGCCGAGGTTCACGCGGCGCTTCATGCCGCCGGAGAAGGTCTTCACCGGATCCTTCGCGCGGTCGCTCAACGTGAGCGCGGCGAGCATCTCGGCGGTGCGGGCGCGGGCGGTCCGGCGATCGAGGCCGGCGAGGCGTCCCCAGAATTCGAGGTTCTCGGCGGCGCTCAGCTCCTCGTAGAGCGCGAGCTCCTGCGGCACCACGCCCATCAGTCGCTTGGCGGCCTGCGGGTCGGCGGCGAGCGCCTGGCCGGCGACGGCGATGCGGCCGCCGTCGGGCTGGAGCAGGCCGCAGATCATGGAGATGGTGGTGGTCTTGCCGGCGCCGTTGGGGCCGAGCAGCCCGTAGATCTCACCCGGGCGCACGGCGAAGCTGATGTCCTCGACGGCACGCACCGGACCGTAGGCCTTCGAGAGGTGGTCGACTTGGAGCAGGGGCGACATGCCGGCGATGCTGCCGGCGGCGCCGGGTGGAGTCGAGAGGACGGAAGTCATGGCGGGTCGGGAGGAAAGGCACGGTAACCGGTGAACTGTCGGCGCTCGCCGGTGACGTACGGTTGTCCAGAGGACAACCGGTGTTGCGGGGAAAGGTTACGAAGAATCCGAACGGAGCGTCACAACGCCGAACCGAGCGCGAGGATGACTTCCGGCGCGGGCCGCACGCCGCCGAGCTCCAGCGCGAGCAACGCGGCGCCGGCGGCGGGGGGAAGTTCGGCGGGCACGACCCGGGCGGCGGGCACCTCGCGGGCGATGGCCGCGGCGATCACGGGCGCGAACGTGGCGGCGGTTGCGGTGCTGCCGGCGAAGATGACTTCGGGCGCCGCGTGCGGGAAGAGCTTCCGGGCGACGGCCCGCACCATGGCGGCCAGCTCGCCGGCACCGCGGGCGAGCAGCTCCTGGGCGGCGGCATCGCCGGCGGCGGCGCAGGCCATCACGTCTTCGGCGAGGCGCGCCATCTCGTGGCGGACGAGCGTGCCGTCGTGCAGGCGGGTGACGATCTCGCGCAGGTTGGAAACGTGGAGACGGGCGAGGATGCGTTCGCGCAGCGCGGTGGCGGGGCCGCGGCCGTCGTCGCCGCGGATGGCCGCGCCCACGGCGCGCAGGCCGAGCCAGTAGCCGCCGCCTCCGTCGTCGAGGATCGAACCCCAACCGCCGGCCTGCCAGGTGGCGCCTTCGGCGGTGCGGCCGTAGCAGGAGGAGCCGGTGCCGGCGATGAGGGCGATGCCGGGCCGACCGGCGAGCCCGCCGGCGAGCGCGATGCGGATGTCGTGGTCGACGCCGATCGCGGCGGGCGCGGTGGCGAGCCCGAGCTGGTGCGCGAGTTCGCGCCAGTGTTGGCGGGTTTCGTCGGAGGAGGCGGCCGCCATGCCGAGGAACGCGGCGGAGCAGGGCGTGGCCGTGAGCCCCGCGGCGGCGAAGGCGCCCGCGACCGCGGTGTGCAGCGAACCCGCCGCGCCGTCCCAACCTGCGTGCAGGTGGTTGGCCACGCCGCCGGTGCCGAGGCCGAGCCCCCGGCCTCGCTCGTCGCAGAGGAGCGCGCGGGTGGAGGTGCCGCCACCGTCGATGCCGAGGAAGAGGGCCATGCGCGGGTGAGGCTTCGGGAAACGCGCCGTGGCCGCAAGCCCGGCGCGAACGTCCGCCGGATCAATAGAGCTCAATCCAGAGAGTCCGTGTCGGGTTCTTGGGGTCGACGAGCACAAACATCGGCTGGCCGGTCTCCAGCCGCTCCAGCGCGAAACGCACCGCCCGTGCGTCGGAACGCCGCTCGATCCGCGGCTCCGCTCCCGAGGCATCGGCCGGCGCCAACGCGATGCGGAACAGCGGGCGTTTGTTCACCTGGATCGTGGTCGACTCCACGGCCGTCACGCGCAACTCCGCCACCGCGCCGTGGATCAGCATCCGCTCCGCGCGCCGGCGCTCCAGCAGCGAGTAACCCGCCACGCCCAGCCCGACCGCCGGGAAGAGCAGCACCAGCAGTCCGATCCAGCCGCCCTGGCTCAGCCGCGCCCCCTCGAGGCACGCCACGGTCGGGTCGCCGGCCACGTAGCGGACGGTCGCCACCGCGCCCTCCGACCAGCGTTCGCCAGTCGTGTAGCAACGCCCGCGGACCTGCGCCCCGTCCGGGGTGGAGAAGAGGAAATCGTACCCGCGCACCCGCGTCTCGTTGATCGAGAAGTTGGTCGCCTCGACCCGCTCGATCCGCGCCTCTGCCGTGCGCACATCCGGCAGCTTCAACCGCAGCTCGAACGGCAGCTGCCACGGGAAGAAAAACGCCACGAAGATCGACCCGAAGGCCGCGAAAAATACCCCGAAGCCGACGCCGATGAGCGACGCCGCCTCGTTCTTCACCCGGGCCAGCAACTCGGCGGGCGGCCGGCGCGGCACCGGGGAAGCCAGCACAGCCGCCAGTTGGTCGAGACGGGAGGTATCCGCAGGGTCGGGGTTCACGCCCGCCAGCCTCGCCGCCCCGTCCTCCGCAACAAGCGTTTTCCCCGCCGCGGAGAAACTGCGCGCCGCCGTGTATTCGGCGAACCAGTGGCCGCATTCATCCACGGCATGGCTGGCTGCGGGTGCAGATGGCCAACGATTTGCGCGAGGCGCTCCACACCGTCGGCCCGACGAATAAGGCCAGCGTCCGGCTGCTGACGGCTGCGTGCCGCGCTGTAGCCGGGGGCGCCGAACCCGGCCCGTAGCTGGGCGACGCAGTCGCTCAGCGAATCGGAAACGGGGACTCCGGAAACCCGTGCCGGACATCTCACCACAGAGAGCACTGAGAGCACGGAGTTCGGACTCTTCCGGCGCTCTGTGGGCTCCGTGGTTCAATCTTCCGGAGTCAGTTTCCGACCTGTCCCTTCTCCGCGCACCGAGGCGGACGCGGACACGGAGAAGCAACCAACCGCAGGAAACTGCAAGGACCGCCATTGGGTCGCCCCGCCCGCCATTCTTCGCTTTTCGGGGCCGCGGGCTTATCCTATCCCCAGCTCTTCCGCCCATGCTGTTCGCCCGCCAACGCCTGCTGCTCTCGCTCCTCGACGCCCTCGGCGGCACCGTGGCGAACACCGATTTCCAGAAGCTGCTCTTCCTCTACGCCCAGGAGTGGGAGACCGAGCCGAGCTACGAGTTCGTGCCCTACCAGTACGGCGGCTTCTCCTTCACCAGTTACGCCGACAAGCGCCGCCTCATCGAGCAGGACCTGCTCGTCGCCGACGATCAGCACTGGACCCTCACCGCCGCCGGCCGCGCCGCCGCGAAACAGGCGGGCATTTCGCGCCTGTCCCGCTTCGCCCAAGCCGTCGCCGGGAAACGCGGCGACGCGCTCATCGCCGAGGTCTACCGCCGGCATCCGTGGTACGCCACCCGCAGCAAGATCGCCGAGCGAGTCCTCCCGCACGCCGCCGACCGCGCCGCCATCGCCGCGGCCCGTCCGGCGCCGCAGGGTCCGGGACTCGTCACTATCGGCTACGAGGGTCGCAGCCTCGAAAACTACCTCAACGCTCTCCTGCGCGACTCCGTGACGCTGCTCTGCGATGTGCGTCGCAACCCGCTCAGCCGCAAATACGGCTTCTCGAAGTCCACGCTGAGCAAGGCCTGCGAAGGCGTCGGTATCCGCTACGAGCACCTGCCCGAGCTCGGCATCGCCTCCGAGGAGCGCCGCGAGCTCAACGACCAGGCCGACTACGACGCGCTCTTCGCCGTCTACGAGCGCGACAGCCTTCCGCAGCAGACCGCCGCGCTGGCGAAGATCCGCGGCTGGATCGAGCGCGACGGCCAGCGCGTGGCGCTCACCTGTTTCGAGGCGCAGCCCTGCCAGTGCCATCGGCATTGCGTGGCCGAGGCCCTGGAGCGCCTCGGCGGCCCGCGCCTCGTGCCGCACCACTTGTAACGGACTCTCCCGCACGGCGGGATTGCCTCGGCGGCGGCTTCTGGTTGGCTGGACCGGCAAACCCAGACCGCCCATGCCCCGGGAACGCGTCCTCATCACGGTCAAGACGTACCCCACGCTGTCGCGCAAGTACGGCGAGACCGTCTGCACCGCCGGCCTCCGTCCCGACGGCACCTGGATGCGCATCTACCCCGTGCCGTTCCGCCGGCTCAACGAGACGGAGCAGTACGCGAAGTTCGACTGGATCGAGACCGACTTCGTGCGCGGCACCGCCGACCCGCGTCCCGAGACGCACCACCCCGTGGATTGCAGCACGATGCAGCGTGTCGAACACCTGGGCACCGCGGACAACTGGCGCGAGCGCCGCAAACTCGTCCTCGAAAAGGCGCAGGTCTTCGACCGGCTGGAGCCGCTCATCGCCGGCGCGAAGGCCAACCGCCTCTCCCTCGCCGTCTTCAAGCCCGCGAAGCTCCGCGGCTTCATCTGGGAGGACGAGGACCGCGAGTGGGACTCCGACAAGCTCGCCCAGATGCGCGAGAGCTCGCGCCAGTACGAGATCTTCGCCGACGAGGCCTGGCGGCAGACCTTCCAGGTCATCCCCAAGGTGCCGTATTCGTTCTCCTACCAGTTCGAGGATGCCGACGGACGGAAGAGCACGCTGCAGGTCCTGGACTGGGAATGCAGCCAGCTCTACTGGAACTGCCTGCACGCCACCCGCGACGAAGACGAGGACGAGGCGCTGGCTAAGGTCAAAGCGAAGTATCTCGGCGAGTTCGGCCAACGCGATCTCCACTTCTTCCTCGGCACGACGCAGCAGCACCATTTCACCGCACCGAATCCGTGGGTCATCATCGGCGTCTTCGCCCCACCGTTTGTGCAGCAGCTCGAGCTACCGATCGAGGGCTGAGCGTAGAAGGCGCTCCACCCCATCGGCCCGAAGACCAGAACCCGCAGCCAGCGAGGATGCTCCGTCCGCCTCAGCTACCGAATTGTTGAGAGTTGCGACCTGTCCCCTTCGGCTTCGTCCAGCCTGACCCCTTCGGTCAGCCCGCTCAATAGGGGTAATTTACGCTATTGAGCCAATCTCGAAGGTTCTTCTTTCCAAACGAACCTTGAGACGGAGGATAAATTTGGAAGTCGGGCGATGAGAACGGAAGCGGCGGCAGACCATAGCCAGTGCTGGGATTAAAACCGGTCGAACTCTGTGAGTCCAAAGTGAACTTTTTTAGGACAAGCCCGCTATCTACCATGAAACAGCGGAATAGCATCAGGGCAGGATGAGGTGGACCCCGAAAAGTGGACAGGGGGGATCGTTAAGAGCAAAACCGCCAACGATCCCGCGTCATGTCCAAGAAACGTCGTACATTCACCCCCGATTTCAAAGCGAAGGTCGGGCTTGAGGCCCTCAAAGGCGTCGAGCCGGTCCACACGATTGCCGCCCGGCACAAGGTGCATCCGGTGCAGGTGAGCCAATGGAAGAAGGAGGTCTCCGAGCGGCTGCCCGAGGTGTTCGGGCAGAAGGCGGACCGCGATGCCGCCGAGGCGATCCTGCGGGAGAAGGAGCTGTTCGAGGAGATCGGACGGCTGAAGATGGAGCTCGAATGGCTCAAAAAAAAAGTTGGCCCGCTTGGGGAGTGAGGAGCGCCGCAACATGATCGAGCCGAAACATCCCAAACTCTCGGTGGTCCGGCAGTGCGAGTTGCTGGAGCTGCCGCGAGCCACCTACTACCGGCAGCCCAAGCCGGAGAGCGACGAGAACCTCGAGCTGATGCGCGTGATCGACGAGACGTATCTGGCGCATCCGTTCTACGGGTCGCGGCAGATGCGCGACCACCTCCGGCTGCAGGGCTACCGGGTCAACCGCAAGCGCGTGCAACGCTTGATGCGGCTGCTCGAGTTGGAGGCGATCTATCGCAAACCCAACACCTCCGCCCCGCATCCCGAGCACCGCGTCTATCCGTATCTGCTGAAGGGCCTGGTCGTCGATCGCCCCAACCAGGTCTGGGCCACCGACATCACCTACGTGCCGATCCGCGGCGGCTTCGCGTACCTGTGCGCCGTCATCGACTGGCACACCCGTCGCGTGCTCGCCTGGGAGCTATCCAACACGCTCGACGCCACGTTCTGCGTGCAGGCCGTGCGCCGGGCGATGGCCGAGTTCGGCACGCCGGAGATCTTCAACACCGACCAGGGCTGCCAGTTCACCTCCGCCGAGTTCACCAAGCCGCTGCTGGCCGCCGGCGTGAAGCTCTCGATGGACGGCAAAGGCCGCTGTCTGGATAACGTCTTCGTCGAGCGGCTGTGGCGTTCGGTCAAATACGAAGAGATCTATCTCAAGAGCTACACCTCGCTCATCGAGGCCCACGCCGCCCTCGTCGAGTACTTCGAGTTCTACAACGAACGCCGCCCGCACTCCCAACTCGGGCGACGCCCACCGGCCCACGTCTACCGGGACCTCATCCAACGCAAGGCCGCCTGAAGGGCGGGGAGGCTGCCGCTTCCCCAGCCACCCCTCTGCTGAATCCAGAAGGGGGGAAGGAGCAGAGCCCCTTCCCCTCCACCCCATCCCCAGTATTTACTTTTCCTGTTCAGACCATAACTAACCAACCCGTCCCCGCTGTCTCACGTTCGGGGTCCACCTCAG
>JAEWNN010000010.1 GCA_023457035.1 Verrucomicrobiota bacterium | reverse complement strand
CCCCAACCGGGTTGAGGTTTTCGGGAGGCGGGAAATACCGCGAAAGCTCAGCTGGAGTGCGCATCGCGGGGTGGATCGCGGGGCGGAAGCACAACTGGGTTTGGCTTTCGCCTGCGCCGCAAGAGCTGGGGGATCGGGGTCACGGGCCGGCAGCGTAGCGGCGACGCTGATGCCGGCAAGGGTCTTGTCGGGCGGCGGTCCCGCCGCCTCGCGGCCGCCCTGAGAAAACAACAACGCCCGCCTCGGGCGAAGCGGGCGCGCGGCGCCGGGTCCCGGGAATCGGCCCGGTGGCGACTCCTCACTCGGCCGGCACTTCCGGGGTCGCGGCAGCGGGCACGGGGGCCGGTGTCGGCTGGGCCGTCGGGGCCGGTTCCTCCGCCGGGGCTTCCGCGGGCTTGGCGGCCGCCAACGCCTCGACCGTCACATCGCCGGACTTCGGGTTGTAGATGAACCGCTTGCCGCGGGGGGCGCCCGGGATCTTCGGCAGATAGCGACTGGCCACGAGCTCGTCGAGTGTGCGCGGATACCGGCCCTCGATCACGTTGAACTGCTGCACGGCCTTGTTGAGCTCCGAGAGCCCGGCGACCTCGGTCGCCTTCTTCTCCGAGTCGGAGAGATTCTTGGCATAATCCGCCAGCGGCCCCTGCGCCGTTTTCGCCGGCGTACTCGGCGCGGGTTTGGCCGCCGGACTCCCGGCGGGACGTCGCTTTTCGGGGCAGCCGGTCAACACGAGCGAGGTGGCCACAAGGCCCAGGATCCAAAGGGGCGGTTTCATGGCCGTCATGCTGCGGAGCCTTCGCTCTGGCGCAAGCCCGCCGCGGCACAGCCGGAGTTTCGCCAAAATCTTTACGCGCGGGAGCCGCCTCATCCGATCCCGACACGCCGCCGCGAGCGCGAGGTTGTCATCCCCGCGCGGGCGGCGAGACTCGTCCTCGATGCCCGTCCCCGCACCCGAACACCGCCTCCGGCGCGTCCTGCGTGTCGCCCGCGTCGATGCAGTGTCGCTGCTCGTCGTCGCTGCGCCGGCCGCGGTGGTGTCGGTCTGCGCCCGGGAATGGGTCGAAGCAGCGGCCGCCGCCGGCATCGCCCTCTGCGGCGTTCTCGAGTGGGCGGGGCGCAACCTCCTTCAGCGCCGCCGGGCCGACGGGCTGGGCTGGATGGCGGCCGCCCAGCTGGGGTGCCTGCTGTTCATCCTGTGCCTCGCCTGGGACCTCGCCCATCGCGAACAGGCCGACCGCATCGTGGCGCTGCTCCCCTCCTTCACCCGCGAACAGCTCGACGTGCTCTTTCCCGACCCCGAGTCGCTGCGGGCGTTGCTCGTCGGAGTGCAGCGCCTCACCGCCGCACTCCTCGCCCTGGTGTCGATCCTCTACCAGGGCGGGCTGGCGCTGTACTACCTGCGCACTCGACCGGCCGCCCTTGCCGTCTTCGCCGAGCCACCGGTGCTCGGTCCGTTACCGCCACCGGCTCCGTAATCGGTCTCCAACTCCGCCGCCGCCGGCCGCCCTGCGCTCGCACCGCGGTCCAAGCCCCGCATCCCAGCGGCAACGCTCCCTCAACCCGCCGCCTCGGCCTGATCATGCAGTTGCCGCAAATCCACAAGCGAACATCCGGCCATCGTTGGTGAAACCACCGGCCGGCGTGCTCTCCCCGTGGGTCCGGTCTCCGACCGGACACCTCCGACTCCAGCCGTGACCGCCGGCTCACGTATTCCGGCGTCCAGTCGGAGACTGGACCTGCTCGCAGACTGCGTGATCACGCCTCGGCCGCGGCCAGCGTCGCCTCGTCCAGCCCCATGCGCTCGCGGGCGAAGGTCCGCAGGTCGGGCGTGAGCGGTGCACGGAATGTCCGGCCGCCCTCGCCCGGCTCGAAGCGCATCTCCAGCGCATGCAGCGCGTGGCGCGGCAGCGTGAGCAGGGCGGCGAGACGGGGCGTGAAGCCGTCGCGGATGAACTCGAGGAAGAGCAGCTGGTCCGGCCCATAGAGCTTGTCGCCAAGGATCGGGCACCCGAGCGAGGCGGCGTGCACGCGGATCTGGTGCTGTCGGCCGGTGCGGGGTCTCACCCGGGCCAGGGTGTAGCCGCCGCCGTGCGCCACCGGAAGGAACTCCGTCAGCGCCGGCCGACCCTCCGGCCCGCGCACCACGGCCTGCCGCGCCACGATCGAGCTGGCCAGATCGCGCCCGAGCGGCGCGTCGACGACCACCGGCTCGCGCAGTTCGCCGCACAGGATCGCCACATAGAGCTTCTGCACGCGGCGCCCCTCGACGGCGGTCTGGAGCCGGCCGGCCATCGCGGAGTTCTTCGCGAAGACCATCACCCCGCTCGTCTCGCGATCGAGCCGGTAGATCATGTGCACGCGCGGCAACTGGAGATGCTCGCGACAGGCGCCCACGAGCGAGGACCACGGCCCGTTCTTCGATGGATGGCAGACGATGTCGCCGGGCTTGTTGAGCACGATCACGTCGCCGTCCTCCTCGACGATCCAGCGCGGAAACTCCGCCGGATCGATCAGCCGCGGACCGTTGTCGGCGGGCGCGCTCATCGGGTTCCTCCCTCTTCGCCGGCGGCGCCGGGCTGGTCCAGATGGCGCACCCGGTAGCGTGTCAACACCTTGGCGGTGACGTGCGCCACGAACACGCGTGGCAAGTGTCCCGTTACGGCCGCGACAAGTTTGTTGCGCCACCCCGGCACAACCAGGGCGCGCCGGCGCGCCAATCCGCGCAGGCTGGCGCGCACGACCGCCTCGGGCGCCATCGAGAGCCGGTCGTCCACCACCCTCTGGGAATAGCCCACGCGTCGGAAAAAATCGGTGGCAGTCGGTCCCGGGCACAGGGCCTGCACTGGGATGCCGTGCGGTCGCAACTCCTCGTGCAACGCCAGGCTCCAGTGCAGCAGGAACGCCTTCGCCGCCCCGTAGGTCGCCATGTACGGCGTGGGCTGGAAGGCGGCCAGCGAGGCGACGTTGATCACCGCCCCGCCGCGCTCGCGCAGCACGGGCAGCAGGCGCGCGGTGAGTTCGACCACGGCCGCGACATTGACCTGCACCATGTCAAGCTGTCCGGCGCATTCAGCGTCGGTAAAATTTCCGCAGGAACCAAATCCACTGTTGTTAATCAGAAGCACTTTCGACCGATAATGATCTCGGCGAATGAATCTCTCCGCTTCCCCCATCGCCTCGGCTCGCCGGTCCGCTTTTCCCAGGTCGCACGGCACGTGCAGCAACCGCTTTTCCACCCCCGCGGGCAGCCCCGTCGGCGCCCGGCGCGACAGGTTGCAAAAGGCCATGCGGGGGTTAGCCTCGGCGAGCAGCGAGATGAACGTTTTCCCCATACCGGAAGAACCACCGGTCACCACGGTAATCGTGAAGGGCGCGAGGGCGTTTTCGTAATCGGACACGGACCCACTAATCGCGCCTCCCACACCCAAAACAAGGAGCAAAACGCACCATGAAATCAGATACCAATGCGCACGAAATCATCGTCTCCGGCATCCATGTCCCGCTGACCGCGGCGCTCAAGGCCTACGTCATCGAGAAGATGCAGCGATTGTTCGCCCACGAGCGGCGGATAGTGCGCATCCGCGTTGATATCGAATTTGACGACCTCAAGTCCAAGAACGACCGCTTCACCGCCAAGGCCAACCTCCAGATCCAAGGCCCCGACGCCAACATCTCCGTCACGTCGGACGACGCCTACAAGTCCATCGATCTGCTGGTGGACAAGCTCGACCGCTCCCTGCGTCGCCGCGCTCGCATGGCGAAGGAGAAACGCAACCATCCGCACGGGGTCGAACTCGAGACCGCGCTGCCGAAGGCCGGCTGAACCCGCTCCTCCACCAACATCTCAACACACCCTGCGGCCGCGTCCCACCCGGGACGCGGCCGTTTCGCATCCCCCCCGACGCGAGGGGCGGGCCGCCCCCAAAAAGCAACCGCACTGTATCCGCGGCGGTCGTCCGGGCCCCCGCCGCCCCCGTGCTTTCGCCGCGACTCGCCGATTGAATCGGCGCGGGATTACCCCCACAGTCGGGCCCAGTTGCCCCGAGGCGCGGTGCCCGCGCGTCCCGTCCGGAGGGCGACCCGACCCTCCCTGCCCCATGTCCCTGCTGCTCTTCCTCGCCGCCTCCGGCGCCATTCTCGCCCTCGCCTACCGCTGGATGGGCCGGTTCCTCACCCGGTACTTCCGCATCGATCCCTCCGCGCCGGTGCCCGCGCACCAGCAGCGCGACGGACTCGATTACGAGCCGGCCAAGACCTCGTACCTGTTGCCCCAGCACTTCTCGGCCATCGCGGCTGCCGGCCCGGTCGTCGGCCCGATCCTCGCGGCCTCGCTGTTCGGGTGGCTGCCCGCCTGGATCTGGATCATCGTCGGCGCCATTCTCATCGGCGGTGTGCACGACTTCTCCACCTTGATCGCCTCCGTGCGCCACCAGGGCCGCTCCATCGCCGAGGTCGTCGGCCGCTACATGAACCACCGCAGCTACCTGCTGTTCCTGGCGTTCATCTGGATCTCTCTTGTCTACGTCATCATCGCCTTCGCCGACGTCACCGCCGGCACGTTCACCCAGGCCGCCGTGGCCGACGGCTCCGAGGCGCCCGGCCCCGCTGTCGCCACTTCCTCGATTCTCTATCTGCTCCTGGCGATCGCGATGGGGCTGATCGTGCGCCGGACCAAACTGGGCGAAAACCGCGCGAAGCTCATCTTCCTGCCGCTCGTGCTGGGCGCGATCCTCGTCGGCCCGCACCTTCCCTTCGATCTCGGGGCGCTCACCGGCGTCGCCCGGCCGCACATGACCTGGGATCTCCTCCTGCTCGGCTACTGTTTCTTCGCCGCGCTCGCACCGGTCTGGCTGCTCCTCCAGCCCCGCGGCGCCCTCGGCGGGTATTTCCTCTACGTCATCATGGTGGTGGGCGTGCTCGGCATCGTGGTCGGCGCGCTCGACGGCACCCTCTCGATCCAGGCTCCGGCGCTGGGCAGCGCCGCTTTCTTCACCTTCGACGGGGCCAAGCCCCCGGTGCTCCCGCTGCTCTTCATCACGATCGCCTGCGGCGCCTGCTCGGGGTTCCACTCCATCGTCGCCAGCGGCACCACCTCCAAACAGCTCGCCAACGAGAAGGACGCCTGCCCGGTCGCCTACGGCGGCATGCTGCTTGAGTCCTTCCTCGCCTGCCTCAGCCTCGCCACCGTGATGATCGTCGCCCGGCCCAACGGGAATCCGAATCTCACCTACGCCGACGGCATCGCGATCTTCATGAACCAGGCCTCCTTCGGGGCGATCCCCGTCGGCGTCGCCCGCCAGTTCGGTCTGCTCTGCTTCGCCACCTTCGTCTTCGACACGCTCGACGCCTGCACGCGCCTCGCGCGCTATGTCTTCATGGAGTTCACCGGTTGGCGCACCCGCGTCGCCCACTACTTCGCCACGTTCATCAGCGTGGGCATCCCGGCCCTCGTGCTCGCACTGCCGCCGGCCGTCGTCGACGGCAAGCCCAAGGCCCTCTGGCAGGTCTTCTGGAACCTCTTCGGCAGCTCCAACCAGCTCCTCGCCGCCCTCGCGCTCCTCGGCATCAGCGTCTGGCTCGGGCGCCGCGGCCGCACCCCTTGGCTCACGCTCGGGCCCTCGCTCTTCATGCTCGCAATGACTTTCTGGAGCCTCGGGCTCACCCTCTGGCAGCGCAGCTCGATCTTCACCGCCCCAGCCGCCCAGAGCGCGCACCGGATGGAGTTCTGGGTTGCCGCCGTGCTCGTCGTCATGGCCCTTTGGATCGTCGTCGAGGCCCTCCTCCTCGCGCGCCGGCCCGTGCCACCCGCGACGCAGGCGGCCCGCACCGCCGATTGAGCGCACCCGCCACCTGCTCGCCTCGCCGCGACTTCCCGCCATAGTCCCGCACCCGTGCCGCCACCTGCCTCACCCGTCGCCATGCCCGCCTTGTCTTCCGCCCCCAAGACCCACCCGCTGTTCACCCCGTTCGGCGCGCTGCTCCTGCTCGTGTTTCTTCTCGCGTTGGCCGCCGCCGGCCTGAGCACCCGGCGTTTCATCAAGAACCGCGACCTCCCGCCCGCGGGCACCTACCTAGTCCGCGCCGGCCACGAGAACCCGCTCTTCGTGAAGCTGGCGCAGAAATCCATCAAGGGGCTGCACCGGGCCATCGGCGTGCGCGGGCAACTCGAGGTCCCCGGAGAGCCAAACCCGCGCCCCCTGCTGGTATCCAGCCGCAACAGCTCGGCCTGGGAACAGCGAATCAAGATTCCCCAGCTCAACCCGGGCGCCAAACCCACCGACATCGAGTCCCACATCGCCGTCCTGCTCTCGGCCACCATCCCCGACGATCCCGCACTCTACGGCCGGACCATCCCCGCCTCCTTCGACCTCGACATGGTCGTGCCGCGCCTCGACCCGCAGAATCCCCGAATCGGCCTCGCATCCCCCGACCGAGTGACTTGGACCATGCAGCTGCAGATCCAACCACCCGACTTCGTGCGCCTCTACCAGCGGGTCAACCGCATCGCCCTCACGGTCGCCGGTGCGGTGGTCGGGATCGCCCTGCTCCGGCAGTTGGTTCGCCGCCAGCGAGCACGGCGCCTCAAATCGTAGGCCTGCGGCGCGCACGCGGTTTCGCCCCTTGGTGCGGTGGCCGCCGGCTCAATGCTCGAACACTGTCGCCGCCCACCACGGGCCCGCGCTCTCGCCCCGCCACGCGCCCCACCACCAGGCCGACACATCGGTCCACTCCCGGCCCACCGCGTCGCTGATGCGCTCCCTCACCCGGCGCGTCCGCCCGTCGCGTTCGGCCAACGTCGTGCCCCAGTGTCGTCCCGCCGCATCGCGCCACACCGGCCCCGGCTCAACCGCATACCCCAGCCCGCGCAGGCAGTGCAGCGCCGGATGCAGCTTCCGCGTCTCCCGCGCCACCCAGCGCAGCACGATCGTCCGCTCGCCGTCGGTGAAAGCGGCGACCTTTCCGGGAAACCCCGCCGCAAAGCGTGCCTCGCGTTCCGACGGTGCCAGCGGGGTCAACACCCGCCCCTCGAAGGTCTCCGGCCATCCGGGAAACGCCACGGCCTCCTGCAGCCCCCGCCCCCCGCCGAGCACCGGCCGCACCGCAGCGCCCAGCAGTGCGAGTCCGAGCAACAGAATCACCCACCGCGAAGCCTGCGAAAGCGATCTGCCACCGCCGGAGCCCTCCCCCGCGGCATCCACGCCCGCCAACCTCCCTCGTCCCCCGCACCAAGCCACCGCCCCCAGCGCCGCGCCGAACAGCGCCAGCCCGATTCCCTCATGCAGCCACTGCGCCAGGGCACCGCCGCGCACCTCGAGAAGAAACAGCGCCACGCAGCGCAGCAAGTTCGCCACCGCCACGACGGTACCGGCTCGGCGCAACAGCCTCAGCGTCGCGCCGGCCCCGAGCCCGCGCACCGCGGCAAGCGCGCACGCCGCGAACAGCCCCGTCCAAAGCATCTGGATGCCGCTGCACGGGGCGTCGACCAGCACCGTCTCGCCCGCCCATCGCAGCGCCGTGCCCTGCCGGACCACATCGTAGCCGAGCACATGCAGCAGCGGCACGCTGCACGCCGCCGTGAGCGCGCGCAGCGGATAACCCAGGTAGAACTGCGCCGTGGCCACCACTGGCAGAGACAACAGGAGGAGGCCGGCGCGCGCCACCGCCGGCCCCGCCCCTCCCACTAGGGCGACCAGCGCCAACATCCACAGCCCGCCACGCACGAGCGCCGGCAGCCACTCATATCCAAACACCACCGTCGCAGCCGCCCCCACGGCCGCCAGCGCCGCACTGCCCGGCAACGGCTCGCGCAGCCGCCGCCACGGCACCAACGCCAGCGCCACCGCCAAGGCCACCAATCCCCACGGCTCGTCCGAGCCGTCACCGAGGCGCGCCACATACCAGCGCCACACCGGCCACCCCGCCACCACCCACGCCGCCACCGCCGCACCGCGGGTTTCCCACCAGCGCCCGGCGCCTGCTTGCCCCCAACCAAATAGATCCACGACCGTGAACCTATTTGGTCGCGCCGGAGCGCCCCCGTTCTCCGTCGTTTTCTCCTCTGCAAGCGCCCCATTCGGGGCGATCCCCTCTTCCGTAGCTGAACCAAATACTCTCACGGTCGTGGACTTATTTGGTCTTCGCGGGGGAAGGAGCGGCCGGCGCACGGTCTGAGGCGCGACCGCGGTTGCGCCGGCGGCGCCAGAGACTCGCACCGATCCAGACTGCGGAGGCGCCCAGCAGCAGCGCGGTCGCCGGCTCCGGCGCCGTCGCCACATCGCCGCCGACGGCGAGCTTCGACACCCCCTCGGGCAGCAACGACGGCTGGGCGACCGTGCGCAATGGATCCGTGGGGACGCGCCGCACGACCTCGTCGACCGCCACGAAGGAGGTGTACTTCGTCAGGAGGTTGTAGCGCAGCCCGAGCTGCGTGACCTCTGCCTTCCGGGTCTCATCGAGCCGCAGCTCCTGCATATCGGACAACTCCGCGATGCGCTGGCGGGCCCAGAGTCGCCCGACCAGCCCGGGCGAGTGCAACCGCGCCGCTGTCGCGACATCCACCTCGGTGCTCCAGTCGGACTCGCCGCTGCGGCCGGAGACCCTGATCGTGCCGGCCGGTTCGCCGTGGAAGCGCCCCGCGACCACCACCGGCCTCCGGGCAAACACATCGGGCACCGGCCACGGCGCGACCTCTTCCGCCGCGAAACCGGCAAACTCGACCTTCACGCCGGTGAGCACCGGCGACTCGATCATCTCGCGGAAACTCGCGGCCGCCGACGCGGCCTTCGCCATGTCGGTCACGACGACCGGTTCACCGCGGCCGGCGCGCGCCAACCCCTCGAGCAAGTGCCGGTTCACGGACGAGCCGATGCCGAACGTGAACAGGCTCGCGCGCCCGAGATTGGCCCGCACCAGATCGAAAAGCTCCGGCTCCATGTCGACATAGCCGTCTGTCACCACGGCGACGATGCGCGCCTTGCCCTCGTCGCCGGGCACGGCAAGCGCCCGCTGCATCGCCGCGAGCAACTCGGTACCGCCGCCCCCCTGCTGCCGGTCGAGCAGATCGAGCGCGGCGGCCACGTTCTCCGGCGTGGCCGGTAACGACGCGGGCGCAAGCAACTGGCTGTCTCCGGCGAAAAGCAGGATGTTGAAGCTGTCGACCGGCCGCAGGCGCGCCGCGAGTTCGCGCAGCACCGCCTTGGCGGTGTCGAGCGGGAAGCCATGCATCGAGCCCGACACGTCGACGACGAAGAGGAAGTCGCGCGGCGGCACCAGCGCCGCGGCGGGACGCGACGGCGCCTCCAGCAACAGGAGAAAATGCCCGTCGCCCTTCGCCTGCGCCGGGGCGTCGAGGAGCAGCCCCGTCTCGATCGCGCCGCCGGCGAGGCGGTAGCGCAGGAGGAAGTCGCGGTTGGCCGGCATCGGCTCATCCGCGGCAATGGTCACATCGGCCTCGCCGGCGTTGCGAAAATCGATGCCGACGCGATGGCTCGGCGACGCCACTTCGTGCAACGGCATGCCGCTCACCACGCGTGCCGCCAGAGAGAAGGCCGCCGGGGCCGGCGAGCCCTCGGGCAGGTACGGATTGGCGACCCACCGCTCCTCGGCCGCGGCGGTCTGCGCGGGGCGGTTCGAGTAGCGTGGGCCGACGGTTGTCGGATACACAAACTCGTACGTGCCGTCGGTCGGCACGAGCAGTTCGGAGTACGCCAACTCCACCTCGACGACGTCGCCCGGGAGGATGTTGGCAAGGTTCATCTGGAAGACGTTCGGGCGGTGCTCCTCCAGCAACGACGCCGTCTTGCCCTCGCCCTTGGCCTGCTCGTAGGTGCGGCGCGCCTCGCCGCGCTCCTTCACCTGCGCGACCACACGCCGGCCGCCGAGCGTCATGGTGAGCCCGTGGACGGCCGCACGCGTCGAGGCCGGGAAGATGTAGGTCGCCTCGATGACGGTCTTGCCGCGGTTCACATAGGTCTGGACGACGTGGACCTCGGCGATGGGGCCGGCGATCTCGGCAGCGACCTTGGTGGACTGCAGCGGAAAGTCGGCGGTGGCTTCGCCATCGGCTTTCACGGCGAAGTACGGGGAGAGGCAACGGTCGGTGGCCGGTTCGCCGAGAGCGACGGCCGCCGCGAGGACGACCAGCGCAAGGCAGAGCGAGGTGCGAAGAAGGAAGTTCATGGGTTCGGCACCACCTTCGCACGCGCGCGTGAAGCGACGATGAACCGACCGTGAAGAACCGAAGAAATCCCGGCGTCTCGGCTGTCACCGCTTCGTTGCGTCGGCGCCCGCTCCGCACATCCTCCCGCTCGATGTCTTCCTCCACCACGCCCGCCGCGCCGATTGATGCCTCGCCGAAGGAGTTGCTCACCACCGGTCGCAAGGCCCTCACCGTGAACCTCGATCCGGCCCTCTACGGCACCTTCGCCGAGATCGGCGCCGGACAGGAGGTGGCACGGCATTTCTTCCAGGTCGGCGGCGCTGCCGGCACGGTTGCGAAGACGATCTCGGCCTACGACATGACGTTCAGCGACGCCATCTATGGCAAGGCACCGCGCTACGTCTCCCGCGAGCGGCTACACACGATGCTCGGCCACGAGTACGACCTCCTCGCCGAGCGCCTCGGGGCCGCGCGCGGCGCGACCACCCGGTTCTTCGTCTTCGCCGACACCGTCGCCGCCCGCAATTACCAGGGCACCAACGAATGCCACGGCTGGATGGGCGTGCGCTTCCAGCTCGCCCCCGGCGAGGCGCCCAGCGAGGTCGTCATCCACGTGCGCATGTGGGACAAGGAGAACGTGCTCCAGCAGCAGGCCCTCGGTATCATCGGAGTGAATCTCCTCTACGGCTGCGCCTACCTGCACGCCGACCCGCAGGCGCTCGTCGCCTCGCTGGCCGACAACCTCGGCGTCGACCGCATCGAGGTCGACATGGTGCGTTTCTCCGGCCCGGCCTTCGCCGCCGTCGACAATCGCCTGCTCGCGCTCTTCCTCGTCGAGCACGGTCTCACCAACGCCGCGCTCCTCAGCCCCGCCGGCGAGGTGCTGCAACCCTCCGAGGTGTTGCGCAAGAAGGCGATCCTCGTCGAACGCGGCAGCTTCCGCCCGGTCACCAACGTCAACCTCGACATGCTGCGCTGCGCCGGCGCGCAGTTCGCCCGCGACCCCGCCGTGGCCGCCGGGGAGACACTCGTCCTGGCCGAGCTCACCACCCACAACCTCCACGCCGCCGGCCCGCTCGACGCCGCCGATTTCCTCGCCCGCGCCGATGTGCTTGGAGCCGTGGGCCTGCACGTGCTCGTCTCCAACTACTCGGTGTTCTTCCGCCTCACCCAGTATTTCCGCCGCTACACCCAGGCCCCGATCGGGGTCGTGCTCGGCATCGACACGCTGCTCGGCGTGCTCGACGAGAAGTACTACGACAACCTCCCCGGCGGCATCCTCGAGTCGATCGGCCGGCTCTTCCGGCAGGACGTGCGCCTCTACGTCTACCCGATGCACCGCGCCGCTCTCGCCGCCTACGGCGCCACGCTCCCCGCCGCCGCCGCGGGCCGCGACATCGTCACCGCCGCCGAACTGCCCCTCCCCTCGCACCTGCGCCACCTCTACGCCCACCTGCTGGAGAACCGCCATGTCGTCGGCGTGACCGACTACGATCCGGCCGCGCTGGCCGTGCCCTCGCGCGATGTGCTCCGGCGCATCCAGACCGCGGATCCGAGCTGGGCGCTGCTCGTCCCGCCGGAAGCCGCCGCGCTGATCCGCGACCGCCATCTCTTCGGTTGCCGGTGAGGAAGGGGGCGCGCCGCGTCCTGCCACCGCAATCCCGCATCGGCAGAGAACGTGTTCCGGTCGGGCGGCGGCGCCGAGGCCGCCCTCGCTCACGTGGCTGCGCCAGCAACACCAGCCAGCGCTTCGCCGGCAGTTGCGGCCCGCCGAGCCGTTGGTGTCGCACATCGCCCACCACCCGCTTCGCATCCACCGCCCTTCAGTCCCAGCCAAAGCGTCACATTCGACTTCCCGCCAACCCGACGTGCCCGCGACGCCGCCCACTGGAAGCGCCAGCGACAGGCCCGCCGGATAGCACGAGAGACAAAAAAGCGCCCCCGGCCGAAGCCGGGGGCGCCACAAGCACAGAACCAATCTGCCCCTTAGAACTTGAAGGTACTGGTGATCTGCCAAGTACGATAGGGAGCAATACGCCAAGCGGCCACGGTGTAGCCACGCGGATCCGTCGCACTCGGGTTAACCGACAACGGGATCACGTCGTTGCCGTCGAAGGCGTTGCGAATGTTGAGCTGGATGCGCCAATCGATCTTGCTGGTCAGCTTCTTCTCGTAGCCGATCCAGAAGTCGAAGTTGCCCTCGGTCGGCCCATAGAACGGGTTATCGATATCGAAGAGCACCTCCCCATCCACTTCCATGACGGGATAACCGATGGCGATCTTGTCCTGCCAGCGGTAGCCCATGCCAACGTTGACACCCTTGAGGAAGCCCTCGCGGAAGTCGTAGTTGGTGACCAGGTTGAAGCGCCACTTGCGCATCTCCGGAGTCGAGGTGCCCTCGGCGATCCGCTGCGAGGCGAAGTTGGTGTAGAAGTTCTGCCGCCAGAGCTTCAGCAGCGTGTCGTTGCCTGCACCACCCCACCAGATACGAAGGTCTCCGGCATCGGTGTTGACGAGCGCGTTGTTGACGATGTCGACGAACTCGATGAGCGCGGCGCCGCCGATGTTCTTGCGCACCGCTTCGGCCTTCGAGGCGTTGAGCGAAATGCGCCAGTTCCTGGTCGGATTGGCCGTGAACTCAAACTCCCAGCCCTTCGACACATAGTCCTGCACCGCCGCGAAGCCGGACGGATTCGACGCTCCCTGGCCGCCCGAGACGATCGTAGGATCAAGCCCCCAAGCCGTCCAGTACGCGGCCGGGATCTTCGCCTCGAGCGCGCGGAAACCGGCGATGGCATTGGCCTCACGCTCAGCGGCCTGCTCGGGCGTCTCACCCGGAGCCTGACCGTAGGTGTAGCGGCCGTAGGTCCCATCGGGCTCCGCCGTATCGATCGTGTTGCCACGAAGGTTGTACTCGAAGATGTCGGCCCAGTTGCCGCCCCACCCCATGACCGCGCCCAAGAACCAGTTGCCGTCAAGAGAAGCTCCGGCGTTCTGCATCTTGGTCTCGTATTTGTTCACCTTGAGCGAGAACCGATCATCTCGGGTCGAGATGACGAAGCCCTTGTCCTTCGTGCTGCCGTTCGGCGAGGCGAGCTGCCGATTGTAGACGTCGACACGGCCGGCGCCCGGCTGGAAGTTCTCCGACTCGTTGTAGAAGAAGCTCAGATTGAACGGCATCTTGGGGATGAACTTGTTCACGTGAGCCACGACGCTCCAAGTGGTCGTGTTATCCTCCTCTAGGTTCGGTGTCAGAGTGCGAAGCGCGTAGACCTCAGGATCCAAGTTGACGTGGTCATCGGCAAACTTGGAGGCATTGAGGTTCCAGAGCTTCACGTGGTCGTTGCGCACGCCCCACATGCCGACGATCGCACCGTCCCAGAGGTACGACTGGACCACGGCCGCCTTCGAGGCGACCAAGGTGCGGGTCTGCTGCGCCTGCCACGTGAGCGAATCACGATCGGCGGCGCTGGCGTCCGCATCGATGACGTTCAACGGCATCGTCGTCCAACCGATATAGTTCGCCGGGTTCTCCGACTGTGTAACCATTTCGTTGTTGAACAACGTGTTCCGCCATGGGTCTGCCGGGTTAACCGTGGAGTTCCATGTCGAGTTGAAGTAGTAGAACGTCGAGTCTGCGCCCGGCATCTGCACTTCGCTCGGGTTCGGGAGATAGGCCCCCGAGGCGCTGGAAGCGCCGAGCAGAGAGTCACCCAGGTAGACCACGCGGTTGATCTGACGAGCGTTGTCGGTGAACTTCTGCACCCCGTCGCGCGCCGAGTTGTGGACCGCGGCCGAGTATGTGTCGTCGGTGCCCATGCGCAGGAAGCTGCGGGCATCGGTCTGGCTGTGGTCGCGGCTATAGAGGCCGGTGACCACATGCTTGCCGAGCAGTTTCTTCCACCAGGCGCCGTCGCGGTTCCGGTTGAAGTCGTGCATGGCGAACACGGTTGCACGACCGGACTCGCGCTTGCTGAAGCTCTGGCTGTTGCCGTACTGCACCGCATCGCTCACGAACGCCCGGCCGACATTCGGGTTGGGCGTGCCGTCGAGATCGTGCGTGTTGATGTCGATGTAGATGCCGGCCTTGTTGCCGTCGAGGAAGCTGTACCGACCGCTATCGTACGACTGGTAGTCGTACGCCAGGTCGAAGCCGACCCGCTGGTCGAGGAAGGTCTGCGACAGGCTTGCGTTGAAGTTGCGGAAATCCTGCCACTCCTTCTTGTTCGGGCCGTCGAGCAGCTGGTTGTAGAAGTCGAACACCGAGGCGTCGGAGAGCGTGATGCTCTTGTAGACACCGGATCCGGAATACGGCAGACCGACATCCGAGGCGTAGCGATAGTACTCGTCGACCGACACGCGGCGGGAGTAGGTGTGCCCACCGACGCTGCCGTCGATGGCGCCGGCCGAGTTGAGGCCGTAGTCATCCTGCCACTCCGACATGACGATGCGGGAGGGGGTGGTCGCGCTCCCGCTGGTGAAGAACGCCAGCGGCCCGCCAAACGACTGGGCGAAGTTGCCGAGCCAGGGCTCGTACTCCGCATTCGCGGTGCCGTTCGACTTGGTGGGGATCGCCTGGCCATATCCGTTCGGGAAGTATGTGACGGGGTTGCCGTCGCCATCGAGGACCGGGTTGCCGTCCACATCCAGCTGGGTGTGCGGGTTATTGTCCTGCACCTTGGTCGGATCGAACACGCGCTTGTTCATCGCGGTGAACCACGGGGTGATGTAGTCGCCCGGGGTGATCGCGCGCGGGTTGTTGCTGCGCACCTTGCCGGCCTCGAAGCTGGCCTTCACGACCGTGCGGGATCCGGCCTTCTTGAGGAACTTCGGCTCCCAACGCGTGGTGGCGAAGATGCGCCGGTCGAGGCTATAGGCCGGGTCCTGCTTGTACTGGGTGTCGTTGCGAACCGCAGCAACACGCATGGCCAACTCGTCCTCGAGCAACTGGTGATTGTAGTCGAAGGTCACACGGTTGGAGCCTTCGCTGCCGTAGCGGAACTCGAACTCGCCGAAGTTGCGGAACTGGGCCGTCTTGGTGGTCGTATCGATGATACCCGCCGGGCTGCCCATGCCAAACAGGATCGAGTTCGGGCCGCGCTGCATGTCGACGCGGTCGACATTGTAGGCGTCCCACGGGATCTGCGTGAGGAAGAAGTTGCGGGTGTTGTCGGCGGCATCGAGACCCCGAACACGAGTGTTGGTGTTCGGGTTGGTGAAGGTCGGCCCCTCATCCTGGGTGGCGCCGGCGCTCGCCCGCGTGAAGTTGCCCTGCACGCTGCCGACTTCGGTGTTGGTCGTGTACTGGAGCAGGGTCGCATTGTCGGTCGCACCGGTGTCCTTGAGGAACTCCGAGGTGACGACCGAGATCGCCGAACCCACGTCCCTCAGCTCCGTGTTGATGCGAGAACCGGCCATAGTCGTGGTCGCGACGTAGCCCGAGGTCTCCGAAGCGGTTACTTCAAACGGGCTGAGGACGATGATCTCTTCTTCTGTTGCTTGCTGCGACTCGGGTGCCGGCGCCGCAGTCTGCGCGCTGGCTCCCGCGATGAGGATGGCGCCAAGGGGCAGCGCCGCATACTTGATCCTGTTTTTCGTAGGGTGCATTGTAGTTTAGGCCGCATGACAAAGGACCAGATCCGAGGGGAATCGGCGGAGTCCTCTGCAGGCGGGCTGCTGTTGCTTACGGTTGTACTGTCTCTGATCGGATTGCTGCTAACGGGGGAACTTCGGTAACAACAGGTTTACACTTTGCAACCTTCAATAGACCGTTCGTTCTCACGTTAGCCAAGAGGGGCCCACCGCACGGCTCTGCCCGGGTCAACCCGCGCGCCGTCGCCCGTGGTGGTCGTCGACCCTGATCAGCGCCGTCACCGCGAACGACGGGATCGTCGCCAGGCACACCCAGCCGAAGAAGGGTGCGTATCCGAGCTGCTCCTGCAACCAGCCGGCCTTCAGGCCGGGCAACAGCATGCCCAGCGCCAT
>JAEWNN010000009.1 GCA_023457035.1 Verrucomicrobiota bacterium | reverse complement strand
GATGGTCGCGACCTCGGCTTTGAGTTCGGCGACGATCTGCGCCGCGGTTTGGTTGCCGTCGATAAGTTCCATATGGGGCGACGACTAGAAACCGGCGGAGCGGCGCAGGGCAAGGCGGATGCGGGCGGCGGGGCCGGAGCGGCAACTTGACCCCGACTGGGCGCGTCCCATCCTGCCCCCATGCTTCGCAACCCTGAGACCCAACGCGCGCGGCGTGCCGCGTTCACCCTGTTCGAGATCCTCATCGTCGTCGCGCTGATCGCGCTGTTGGCGGGGGTGGCGGTGGTCAATGCCGACAAGATCTTCGGCCAGAACCAGGAGCAGGTCGCGCGGATCTTCGTGAAGCAGAGCCTCGAGGTGCCGCTGACCAGCTTCAAGATCGCCATGGGCGGCTACCCGACGACCGAGGAGGGCCTGCAGGCGCTCGTGACGGCGCCGAGCACCAACGCGGACCGGTGGCGCGGCCCCTACATCAAGACCGACGGCGGCAAGCTGCCGGTCGATCCCTGGGGCTCGCCCTATCTCTATCGGTATCCCGGCACCCATAACACCGACCGCTACGACGTGTGGTCGGCCGGACCGGATCGCAAGGACGGCACCGCCGACGACATCGGCAATTGGTGAGTCCGACCCTCCAGGACCCAGAATCCCATGCCCCTGGGGCGGTGGCGGCGAAGCCGGCGCGCGCGGCGCGGCGGATGCAGCCTTGGCGCCGCCCGGCAAGGCGTGCCGGCACCGGCCGGGCTCCGCGCGGCTTCACCCTGCTGGAGGTGCTGCTGGTGATCGCGCTGATCGCGGTGGCCGGCTCGCTGTTTCTGGTGAGCCTGGAATCGCTCGGCAAGTCGTCGCCGGCGGACGAATTCGCCGGGGCGTTCTGGCGGGCGATGGCGCAGGCGCGCGAGCGCGCGCTGGCCTCGCGGCGCACGGTGGAGCTGCGGTGGGACGGCGAGACGAACGCTTTCCTCCTCGAAGGCGGCGGGGGCGCCAGAGCCGTGCCGGTGCCGGCCGGCGCGATCGGCCCGGACCGCGAGTGCGCGGCGGTCTTTTCCGAGGAGCTGCCGACCAACGACTACATCCTGGTCCGGGGCGAACTCGTCACCCGGCGACCGATCCCGGCGGTGCGGATCTTTCCGGACGGCTCCTGTCAGGCGTTCGCGGTGGAGCTGGTCCTCGGCGCGGCCAAGCAGCGGATGATCGTCGACCCGTGGACCGGAGCGGAGATGTTGCCGACGGATACGGCGAAACGCGGGGGACGGTCGTGAGCCCGATCCTCGCCGGTCTCGACCGGTTGGCGCGCGGCGGTGCGGTGCGGCGGCGATCTTCACCGGCGGGCGCGGCGCGCGGTTTCACTTTGCTCGAGGTGCTGCTGGCGCTGGCGTTGTTCGCGATCGCGGTGGTCGTGCTGACCTCGTCGTACCTCAACATCATCGAGGGGCTGGCGGCGGTGCAGACCGACCGCGAGTTTGAGCAGGAGGTGCGCTGGGTGCGCGAGCGGGTGCTCCTGCTGGCCGACCGGGCCGAGGTGGAGAAGGGCGGCGAGCTCACGACTCCCGGGGCGGCGAAGCTCTCCTGGGACGCGACGGTCCGGCCGGCGCCGGTGGCGGATCTGTTCGTCGTCGAGTTGCACGTTGTGCTGGCCGCGGATGCGGAGAAGGCAAAGGACCGCGAGTATCGCGAGCGGCTCACGGTGTTGCGGCCGGGGTGGTCGGAGCCGGTGGAGCGCGGCAAACTCTTTGAGGATGCAAAGCAGCGCATCGAGGAGGACCGACGCCAGCGAGGCGTGGTCGCGGAGAAACGCACCTGATGAGACCGTGGCGAACAGTCTGCGGGTGTTCGTTGTGCTGGCGCTGCGCAGCGCTCGCCGGCGCCGAGCCGGCGCGCGGCCGGCGCAGCTTCACGCTGCTGGAGGTCATGTTGGCGGTGGCGTTGTCCACGATGCTGCTGGTCGCGGTGAACTTCTTTGTCCTGTCGCTGGGCGAGTTGTGGAGCGGCGGCTCCGAGGAGCGGCTCTTCGACCGGCATGTGCGCGGCGTCGGCCGTTTTCTGGAGACGCTGGCGGCGCAGGCGGTCGTGCCGACGACCGACGGGACCCGCGCAACGAACGGCGGAGCGCAGGCCGGTCCGCTTCCGGCGCGCAGCCCGGCGGCACCGCTCGCGGCGACGGTGGGGCGGGGCGGTCCGCCGGTGCGCGGATTCGCGACCGTCCTGCACCGGACCGGGCAGCGCCTGTGCCGCTGGGTTGTGGCGACAACGTTGGCTCGCGCCGCGCTGGGCCGCGAACTGGGGTGGGGCGTGGCGTGGGCGGTGCGCACGCAAGCGGCGCCGGAGCGCGGGGGCTGGGACCGGCTGCCGCGCCCGGGCGCTCCGGATCGCCCGCCGGCGAACACCGCGCCGCGTGGAAGCAGGCCGACGGCCGGCGGGGAGACTTCCGACGCGGCGACCGGCGCTCGTTTCCGCTTCGGCACGCCGAGCGGTTATGAAGGCGGGCCGTTGCTGTTGATGTTCGAGGTCGACGAGGCGCCCGGCCAGTGCGTGTGGCCCCACCGGCCGCTGCCGCAGGTCGAGTGCGCGCTCCAGGTGAACGCCGACGAGGGGCTGGTCCTGCTCTGGAAGTCGAAGCTGGAGGACGACTACGGCGAGGCCCGCCCGCGCAAGACTCAACTCTCGCCCTTCGGGCGGGCTCTGTCCTTCGAATACTACGACACGGAGCGCGGGACCTGGTCGCGCACCGAACAGCCGCAGGCCGACGGCCACGGCGGCTGGCTGGTGCCGCAGCGCGTGCGTGTGGCGTTCGCGTACCAGGGGATCGAGCGCGAGATCTCGATCACGCTGCCGGAAGCGCCGGGAGGAGCGCCGCTGCGATGAACGCTCCCTGCAGGCAACGCGGCGGATCCGGTCCGGCGGCGCGCGCCCGCCGGCGCGGCTCGGTGCTGCTGTTCGTGCTCGTGCTGGTCGTCGTGACGGCGGCGGCGGTGCTGAAGTTCAGCGAGCGGGCGTTGGGCGAGATGGCGGGCGAGGGCTACTACGTGCAACGGCAGCGGCTGCGCGGCGAGGCGTATTCGGCGCTCGAAGCGACGCTGGCCGTGGTCGCGCAGTACCGGGAGATCGACGGCGGACTGTACGCGCCGGCGCAGGGCTGGGGCGACCCGCTCGGGCAGGCCGGCTACGAGGTGCCGGCCGGGCGCGAGGTGCGCGTCACCTTCACGGATGAGAACGGCAAGTTGCCGCTCACCGATGCGGCGGTGCTGGAACCGGCCCTGGCCGGAGTGTTTTCCGACCTCGGATTCGAGGCCGGCGAGGTGGAGGTGCTCACCGACAGCCTGCTGGACTGGATCGATGCCGACGACAACCCGCGGCCCTTCGGGGCCGAGAAGGACGACTATCTGCGGACCGATCCCGCGCATGTGGCGG
>JAEWNN010000008.1 GCA_023457035.1 Verrucomicrobiota bacterium | reverse complement strand
GCAGAAACCGCCAGGGACAAACGGGACGCACCTATAAATAGGTGCTGTCCCTTGTCCCTCCCGGGCTTTTGTCCCTGCCGTGTCCCTGAGTTGTCCCTCGTTCTCATAGGAGAAACGGGGGAATCTGGGGTCGCTTGTCCCTGCGCGGGACAGGGACAAAACGAGGGACAAACGAAAGTGCGGTTTGTCCCTGAGATTTGGTCAGGCTGCGAGGTCATCTTGCACCTCCGTTTCGACTGCCACGACCTGCGAGTTGGCGATGGTCAAGACGTCATCACCGGACCGGACGAGACGCGGTATACCCTTCTCGTCCTTGAACCGTCGCCGGAGTGTCTTCTCTGAGAACTTGCAGCGTTTGGCGACTGCCTCGACGTCGGCCCGCCCCTTCTTCGCGCAGGCATTGAAGGCCCGCACGATTACCTCGTCCCCATCGACTGCTGCCACGGTGCGAGCGGTGGCGCCTGCCGTCTCGACTGTCCGGGCGAGGTCTTGGTCGGTGGCGGTCTTCCAGCAAATCCCGGTGTTGGAATGCTGGACCAGGACGCGGTCGATCGGTTGCCCGTTGGTATCGCAGATGCCGGCCCGCTTCCATCGCTTGCCGATGCGCAACTCGAACACGGTACGCGAGCCAAGGGACCGCAGCACGGCAACGAAGCGCGGCCAGTTCGCCAGTTCGTTGTGCCCGCTTCCCGCATAGGCGAAGTCTCCGGCCTGCCAGGTCGACTTGTCCTTCCCCGAGGGCGGCTTGTTCGTGTGGTGGGCAAAGATGATGCCGCACCTGTGTTTGATGATGAAGGGTTGCACCATCTCGCGCAGAAAGGCGGAAAGCCCCGGTTGGTCCTTGGCGACGTCGACGCCAGCGTAAGCGAAGAGCGGATCGGCGAGCAGGATGTCGGGGCGATGCTTCACCATCAAAGGCTCGATCTCGCGCAACCACTCCAGACCGGACTTGAACGAGCGGGCCGTGAAGACGTTCTTGCGGATCAACTCGCGTTCTTCGGCCGTGAGCTCCAGTCCCGCGAGGATGCCGTCACGCATCTCGACGATGTCTTCTTCGTCGTTCTCCGACTGCACAAGCAGGACGACAAGCGGGCGCTCGGGGCGGATTCCGAAGAAGTCTCGACCACAGGCCCAGCAAAAGCCGGCCTGGGTGAACGCCACGCTTTTGCCGATGCCGGTCGGACCGTTGACGAGCCCACCTTGCCCACGGCGCAGGAAGCCTTCGCCAAGAAGGTTCACCGCGAGGCGGTGCGCGGCGTCTGCCGCCAACATCTCCATGATGGGGACGGCAGAAATGCCCGACGATGCCTCGCGAATTCCAGCAAGCTCGGCGGTGGCCTCGGCGATCCCTTCGCCCTTCTCCGCGGCTTCCATGATGCGCAGGCCCGCGGCGCGGATCTGGCGCCGGCGATAAAGGGCGCGGAGGTCGGCGAGGGAGTCGCCGAAATATGCGGACGTCGGCGCGGCTCCGGTGAGGAGGGCGAGGTCGGCAAACTCGACGCGATCACGAAGGGCGGCGGCGACGGACTGCACCCCAACTGCCTTGCCTGCGGCGTGAAGCTGGGCGGCGGCGGCGAATGCCTCGCGCGCCACGGGGTCCGCGGCGAAGTGGCCGGGTGTGATGTCGGCGGCGCGTTGCCAATCTGCTCCGCTGCCGAGGTCTTCACAGTTGAGCAACCAACCGGCGACGATGCGCTCGATGCGGGCGTCAGCAATGGAGGCGGCTGTCATTCATCACCGCCCTTCAGCTCGTCCTGGAGTCGCGCCAGCTCGCGCCGTGCACGCTCTCGATCGGCGGCGTCCTGCTGGACTAGTTCGCCCGCGGTGGCAGGCGTGGCGCGCTCGGGGACGAAGCGGGCGGGGATGCCCAGCTCCATCTGGCGCTCGGCCTGCATGTCGTGGAGGCAGTCATCGGCGCTCATTGCAGCCTCCTCCCCGTAAGAGCATCGGATCGATGCGGCGGCTTCGACGATTCCGGCGGCGGCCGGCGAGGATGTCGGCAATCAGGCGGCGAGTGCTCGCCGGTTGCCGGTTGGCGCGGAGGTGGCGGGAGTGACTCAAGCGGCACCGCCTTCCTTCTCCGCGGTCACGATCTGCGACCGGAGATAGGCGAGCACGCTGTCGGCGACGATGAGACGCTTCCCGCGCGTCTTGCCTCGCTCACGGAGGGAAACGCTCTGGATCTTCCCCTCGTTGATGAGTTGGTAGAGGTACGAGCGCCCCAGCCCGCAAACTGGGCAGACGGCGCCCGGACGAGGAAGCGCGAGGAACTCAGGTTTGACGGCACCCGAAGCGGCCTGAATTTGAGTTGTGGTGTTCATTTGATGGAGTCAGGGAACGCCCCCTGACTCCATCAGGCTACCACCTCAAGATGCGCGAAATTGCGGCGACAACGCTACCGTTTCTTCCCTGATTTCTCCCGCCAGTCGTGCCCGCCCCGCCGACGCCATGTTGCGTGGATCTTTTCCTTCTCCGCTTTCGAGATAATAGCCCTGCCGCCGGGGTTCCGTCTTTTCGTCTTCACCGTCCGCGGCCTGCCGGCTGGCTTCGCAAGAACCGGGAGCCCTAGCGCCCGGGCTTTGGTTCGGAGTGTCTTGTTGTCAGCGGAAAGCTTCCATCGGCCGATTGCGGCATGTAGTTGGTCTATCGTCACTCCGTTCCGCTCTCCCCCGAGTTCGAATGAAATGCAGAGCGAGACTTTGTCGTCTATGCACTCTTCTTTGCGCCCAACGCGCCAGTCCCGCTTCCCGTTCGGCCTGATAACCTCCCGCTCCTCCAGCATGTCGACAAGATCAGCAAGCGCTCGCAGCGCATCAGAATCACGCTTTGCCATGATGGGCGCGAACAATTCACCGAAGAGCTTGAACAACTTGTTCCGGTGTTGGATTTGCTGGTCATCCAGTTCGTCCGGCCGATACGGAGCCTCGTCCCGGAACAGCCTCGCCGCTTCGATTGCGCATTGAAACCCCCACTGCGGCGCGCGCTCCGCGATCTTGCCCCATCCGGCCGCAATCTCATTAGTGAGACGGCCGGCAGACGGTGAAACCCCACTCTTCTTTCGTGGCATGGTCAGTCCCTCCCCTTCTTCGTCTTCGGCGCCTTCGCCTTCGGCGACAGTTTCGCCACGGCCTTCCGCAGCGTATTCATTTCCAAGTGCGAGTAGCGGGCGGTCTGCCGCTCGTCTGCATGGCCGGCGAGCTTGCGGCGCACGTCGGACGCCACGCCGGCGTTGGCCATTCCGGAGACGAAGAAGTGGCGGAGGCTGTGGAATGACTTCTTGGCGACGCTGTGCCCCGCCCCCTGCGGCACGGTGTTGTTGGTCTCAACGCCGGCCGGCCCCATCACGTCCCGGATGAACTCGGCAGAAAGGCCCGCCCGCCCGCTGATTTCCCGGCCTGCCAGCTTCGGGCAGACGCTTTGCGATCCCTGCGCCTCCTCCTTGCTGGCGAGGGCGTCGAAATGCGCGCGAAGGCGGGCATTCATCGGCACGATTAAGGTCTTCTTCTTCCGATCTGTCTTCTCCGGCATGAGGGTAAGAACCCCCTCGGTGAGGTTGACGGCGCCCCACTTGAGGTTGCAGGCGTCGCCGAGGCGAAGGCCAGCGAACGCCCCGAGCAGAGTTGCGGTCTCCCAGTCGGTGCCGGAGGCGGCAGTCAAGAGCGCCTCCAGCTCGGCGGCGGTGAACGGCTCGCGCTCTTCGTGCACAACCTCGGGGATTTCGAGCATCCCGGCCGGATTGCGCTCAATCGCCCCGGCGCGGACTGCGGTGTTGAAGATCGCCCGCAACACTTTCGCGTTCAGTGCGACGGTGACGTTGGATTTGCCCGCCTTCAACTCGGCGTCGATGAACGACTGAAGGTCCGCCGTGCCGACACTGCGGATGTCGTGGCCGCCTCGGTCGCCGAGGTAGCGAATGAAATCCTCGGCCGGCTTGCGGTAGCGCTCCGCGGTCTTCGGCTTCTTCGTGGCCTTCACCCGCTCCAGCCACGTCGCCACAAACTCGCGGGCGGGGTTGGGGTCGAGCTTCCGGCCGGTGAATTGTTCGAACAGGCCACGCACAACTCGGTCGAGCTGGGCGCCGGCCGGGGTGTCCACTGCCATCGTCGCGCCCGCCCCATCCCAAAGGAACGCCAGGCGGCGCGCTTCGGCTTCGTTGGTGGTGGCGGTACTCCGGGCGACCCACTTCCCGGTTGGACTCTTGAAACGCGCCATCCAGCGGGCCGAGCCGGGGCGTTTGTAGATGCTGGCCATTTCGACCTGTAACAAACTGTAACACGTTAAAGACGTCAATACCGTTCACCAAAGTCCGTTTCTCATAGGTAAGCGTCACCGCTCATAGGTGACGGCACGTTGCGCCGGTTCGATTCCGGCCCGCGCCTCCAAGCCCCTACACCAACCGGCCGCGAACGAGTCGGCTTGGGAGCCCCTTCGATATCGGCGCAGAATGGGTCCGACCGCGGCGGTTAAGGCAAAGGTGCACACATCGCAACGCCCGCGCCCCATCGGCCCGCGCAGTTGCAAACCCCGCCCGACGACTACGCTGCGCTTCACCGTCGGTAACTCCCGCCACCTATGACCCGCACACCTTTTGCCCTCCTCGCCTTCGCCGCTGCCGCCACCGCCCTCCCCGCCGCGATCCCCGCGCCCGATCCCGACAACGGTGGTCTCACGCTCCCGCCCGGCTTCCGCGCCCTGATCGTGGCCGACGATCTCGTGTCCGGCCGCAATCAGCTGCGTTTCCTCGCCGCCGCGCCCAACGGCGACCTCTACGCCAAGACCATCCAGGGCGGCATCATCGCCCTGCGCGACGCCGATGGCGACGGTCGGTTCGAGAGCCGCCAGGAATTCGGCGGCGGCGGCGGCACCGGCATCGCCATCCACGGCGACTGGCTCTACCATTCGACCAATACCGCCGTCTACCGGTATCCGTACCGCAGTGGCGAACTGGTCCCCACCGGCGCGCCCGAGCGCATCGTGCGCGACCTGCCCGAGCAGCGCTCCCACGCCGCCAAGGCCTTCGCCTTCGACGATCAGGGGCGCCTCCTGCTCGAGGTGGGCTCGCCCTACAACGTCTATAGCGAACCCGACCGCCAGCTCGGCGCCAAGGGCATGGACGCCACCGAGCACCTGCGCCACCACGGCGGCTTCTGGCGTTTCGCCGCCGATCGCACCGAGCAGACCCAAGCGGACGCTCTTCACTTCTCCACCGGCCACCGCCACTGCCTCGCCATCGCGTGGCAGCCCGTCGCCCGCGAGTTCTTCATGGTGATGATGGGCCGCGACAACCTCAGCGTCGTCGCTCCGGACTTCTACGACGCGCTCGACAACGCCGAACGCGTGGCCGAGGAACTGCACCGACTCCCCGAGGGCGCCAACCTCGGCTGGCCCTACACCTACTGGGACCCGATCAAGCAGGCACGCATGGTCGCCCCCGAGTTCGGCGGCGACAACCGCCGCCGCGCCGAACCCGACCGTTACCCCGCGCCGCTCGTCGCCTTTCCCGCCCACTGGGCCCCGTTGCAGATGACGTTCTACAGTGGCGCCCAGTTCCCCGCCCGCTTCCGCGGCGGCGCCTTCATCGCATTCCACGGTTCGTGGAACCGCGCGCCACTCCCGCAAGACGGATACAACATCGCCTTCGCCCCGTTCGACGACCGGGGCACGCCGCTCGGCACCTACGAAGTGTTCGCGGCCAATGCCGGCCCACACCGCTTCCGCATGGGCGGCGTCGCCGTCGCCCCCGACGGCTCGCTGTTCATCTCCGAGACCGACCGCGGCCGCATCTGGCGCATCGTCTACACCGGCGAGCAATCCGCTCCCGCCGCGTCCAACGTCGCCCCGCCACCGGCACCCGCGGCACCCGCGCCTGCGCCCATGCGCGCGAAGCATCCAGGCCGTTCCGTCTACAACCAACTCTGCGCCACCTGCCATATGCCCGATGGGTCCGGCTCCGGCCGCCTCAATCCCGGCCTCACTGCCAACGCCGTGGTGGCCGGCGACCCGCGGGTCCTCGTCGATGTCATCCTACGAGGGTCCGCCGCGCTCCCGAAAGACCGGCCAAGATACGCGAACATGATGCCCGGTTTCGCGATGCTCGAGGACCAGCAGGTGGCAGACCTCGTATCCTACCTGCGCTCCACCTTCGGCAACCGGGCCAGCGCGCTAACCGCGGAACAAGTCGCCGCGATCCGCGCTCAGCCGTAGCGAGCACCGGCCGGTCCCGATGAGCGCGGCCAGGCGCATCGCGTGGCGCTCGCCGCTTGCCCCACCCGGGTACGAAGACCTGCGCCATCCGAGCTGCGCACCATGATCGCACGTCGCGTCGCGCATCATTGAGAGCGGGCCCGCGCGTATTGCATCTGCGCGAGATGTTCCCTGACTTGATACTGCTATACAACGGCTTACGATCTCGTTCTGCTTTTGTTTATTTCTTCACTCCACTTTAATCTTGCACACCAACGCCATCTTCTCCGGTATTCGGGCATTCTCCCACCCATCCGCCCGCCAAACACTCTTCCCGCGTCAACAAAACGCCCCGCCATGAGCACGGCCTTCGCCTCCACAACCACCTCCGAAACCGGCCAGACCTCGCCCGATTGGCTCTCTCTTGTTCGCGAGAAGGTCCAAGGCCTGCGCTTCGGCGTCGTCCAGATCGTGGTTCACGACGCCAAGGTCACCCTCATCGAGCGGACCGAGAAGACCCGCCTCGCCCACACCCGCGAGACCTGAGCGGGTTCGCGAACCCACGCCACCCGCCTGCCCTTCCGACCCACTTCAGCAAGGCACGCAAGTGCCGCCCTCCACCGCACCAGCGGAGAATCCGACCAACCACCAACGACCAGTAAACTGGAGGCCCGCCTACACCATTCCGATCATGTCTTCCGTATTCTCGCCTCTCCCGTCTTCCACCACTCCCAATGGCCGTCCGGCGCGCCTCCCGCGCCTGCTCGCCCTCGCCGCGACCGTCGGCTTCGCCAGTTCGGTGTTCGCCGCAAAGCCCGCCGCCCTCACCGAACTCTCGGTTACCGTTAAGGAGACCTACGACTCCAACGTCTACGGCGCCGAGGTCAACCCCACCCTTGCCGGTCTGCCGGAGATCGCCGAGGTCTCCTCCTGGGTCACCGTCGTGTCCCCGAGAGCGACCCTCAACCTCCGCCCCGTCCTCGGCCTCGGCGACGACTCCGCCGTCACCGCCTTCACACTCGGCTACGCGGCCGACTACGCGTTCTACCACTCGGCCTCCAGCGAGACCAACCAACGCCACAACTTCTCCCAGCAGCTCAAGACGAAGTCCGGCGCCGTCACCTTCGCCCTCGACAACACCTTCACCTATGTCGACGGCAAGTCCGCAACAGCCCAATACGGCCTCCTCAACGCCTACGGCACCGCCACCTCCCGCGAACGCAAGGAGCAGTTCCAGGACCGCGCCAAGCTCCAGCTCCGCTACGACGCCGACGCCTGGTTCGTCCGCGCCGTCGCCCACGTGCTCTACTACGATCTCCAGACCCGTCTCCACCAGCCGACCGGATCCCTCACCGGGTATCAGAACTACATCGACCGTCAGGACCTCAACGCCGGCGTCGACGTCGGCGCCAAGCTCAACAAGGACGTCGCCGTCTGGGCCGGTTACCGCTACGGCGCGCAAGGCCAGGACAACCTCCCCTGGTCGCAGGTCGACAGTGCCAGCAGGTACAGCCGTCTCCTCGTCGGCATCGAGGGCAAGTTCGCCCCGTGGCTGAAGGTCGACCTCCAGGCCGGACCCGACTTCCGATCCTTCGACAACGCCACCGCCACCCGCGGCATCGCGGAGAAGAACCACACCTGGCTCTACACCGAGGCCTCCGTCACCGCCGAGCTCTCCGCCAATGACTCCCTCGTCCTCGCCCACAAGATCTGGAACTTCGTCTCCAGCACCGGCGTCGCCTCCTACCGCGACAGCACCTACGGGCTCACCCTCCGGCACAAGTTCTCCCCGGCGCTCTCCGGCCACCTCGGCGTCCGTATCCTCGGATCCGATTACGCTCTGCCCACCGTCCGCAAGGACTGGTTCCACACCTACTCCGCCGGCCTCCGCTACGACTTCGACAAAGCCTGGGCACTCACCGTCGACTACGCCCGCAACGAGGCCCGGAACAAACTCGACCACGCCGCCTTTCCCGGCCGCACCTACGCGCAGGACCTCCTGACCTTCGGCCTCCGCGCCGCCTTCTGATCCCGCAACAGCTTCGCTGCGTCCGCCGCATCGCGGCGCAGCCACGACCGGTGTGACGGCTGAGCGGTCTCCGGCACACCGGCCCACCTCTCCAAACTCCCGCAACTCGGGGCGTGGGCCGTGCCCTGCCCACCGCCGTCACCGCACCTCCACTCCACTTCCGCCCGCCACCACGGCCACGCACCCACTTCCATCTCTCCGCACCAACACCACCGCCCCCCTCCGCCGGGTGCCGACCGCCTCCACTCCTCACCGACACCATACCAATGGCTCGCTATTCCAACATTCTCCAGGCCGTCGGCCGCACGCCGCTCGTCCGTCTCGAACGTCTCGGCGCCGGCCTCGCCTCGCCCCTCTACGCCAAGGTCGAGTCCCTCAACCCGGGCGGCAGCGTCAAGGACCGCGTCGGTCTCCTCATGATCGAGGAGGCCGAGAAGGCCGGCCTGCTCAAGCCCGGCGGCACCATCGTCGAGGCGACTGCCGGCAACACCGGCGTCGGCCTCGCCCTCGCCGCCGCCGTGAAGGGCTACCGCCTCATCGTCGTCCTGCCCGACAAGATGAGCGGCGAGAAGATCGCCCTCCTGCGCGCCTACGGCGCCGAGGTCGTCATCACCGCCACCAACGTCGCGCCCGACTCGCCCGAGAGCTACAACGGCGTCGCCGACCGGCTCGCCCGCGAGATCCCCGGCGCGTTCCGCCCCGACCAGTTCACCAACCCGAACAATCCGCTCGCCCACTACCGCTCCACCGGACCCGAGATCTGGGAGGACACCGAGGGCCGCGTCGGCGTGCTCGTCGCGGGCATGGGCACCGGCGGCACGATCTCCGGCACCGCGCGCTACCTGAAGGAGCGGAACCCGAACATCGTCGTCGTCGGCGCCGACCCCGAGGGCTCCATCCTCTCCGGCGATTCGCCGCGCTCCTACAAGGTCGAGGGCATCGGCGAGGACTTCATCCCGAAGACGTTCAACCGCCAGCTCGTCGACGAGATGGTGCGCGTGAGCGACAAGGACTCCTTCAACACCGCGCGCCGCCTCGCCCGCGAGGAGGGCATCCTCGCCGGCGGTTCCGCCGGCACCGCGCTGGCCGCCGCGCTCAAGTTCGCCCAGCGCCTCGCCGAGCCGCGCGAGATCGTCGTCGTCCTCCCCGACACCGGCCGCAACTACCTCAGCAAGCTCTATTCCGACGAGTGGATGCAGCAGAACGGTTTCTGGCAGGAGCGCACCGCCCGGCCCATCCCGCTCGGCCGCGTCCTCGCCGAGAAGGCGTCGCTGCCGCAGCTCATCGCCGTGCGCCCGCAGGACCGGTTGCGCTCCGCCATCCAGCTCTTCCAGGAGCACAACATCTCGCAGCTCCCCGTCGTCGAGGACCAGCGCGTCGTCGGCAGCCTCAACGAGGCCACGCTCATGAAGGCACTGCACGACGGCGTCGATCTCCAGAACCAGGAGATCCGCGCCGTCATGGGAAAACCGCTGCCGTCCCTCGACGAGTCCACCGACCTCGCCGAGGCCTACCGCATCCTCCTCGGCGGCTCGCCCGCCCTCGTCGTCACCCGTGCCGGCCGCCCGCTCGGCCTCGTCAGCCGCTTCGACCTCATCACCACCTTCAGCCACCGCGACTCCTATGAAATTTGAAACCCTCGCCATCCACGACGGCCAGGCGCCCGATCCCCGCACCGGCGCGGTGAGCGTGCCGATCTACCAGACCTCCACCTTCCAGCAGGACGCCATCGGCAAGTTCCGCGAGGGCTTCGAGTATTCGCGCTCCGGTAACCCCACACGCCAGGCACTCGAGGCCGCGCTCGCCCTGCTCGAAGGCGGCAAGTTCGGCCTCGCCTTCGGCTCCGGCAACGCCGCCACCATCGCCGCCCTCCAGCTCGTCAAACCCGGCGACCAGATCCTTGCCGGCAACGACACCTACGGCGGCACCTACCGCATCTTCGAGAAGATCCTCCGCCCGTGGGGCGTCGACATCCGGTATGTGGATGCCAGCGACACCGCCGCTGTCGAGGCCGCCATCGGCCCGAAGACCGCGCTCATCTGGGTCGAGTCGCCCACAAACCCCCTGCTCAAGCTCGTCGACATCGCCGCGCTCGGCACGCTCGCCCACCGCCGCGGGTTGCTCCTCGTCGTCGACAACACCTTCGCGAGCCCCTACCTCCAGCGCCCGCTGGAGCTGGGCGCCCATGTCGTCGTCCACAGCACCACGAAGTACCTCGGCGGCCACAGCGACGTCATCGGCGGTGCCGTCGTCACCTCGGAGCGCGACCTCCACGACCAGATCAAGTTCTACCAGAACGCCGCCGGTGCCGTCCCCGGCCCGTGGGACTCCTGGCTCGTCCTGCGTGGCCTCAAGACGCTCAAGGTCCGCATCGAGGAACAGCAGGCCACCGCGCTGCGCCTCGCCCGTTTCCTCGAGACACACCCGGCCGTCGAACGCGTCTACTATCCCGGCCTGTCGAGTCATCCCCAGCACGCTCTGGCCAAGCGCCAGATGCGCGGTTTCGGCGGCATGATCAGCCTCCAGATCAAGGGTGGCTTCCCCGCCGTCGAGCGCCTCGTCGCCAAGCTCAAGCTCTTCATTCTCGCTGAGAGCCTCGGCGGCGTGGAGTCGTTGCTCTGCTACCCGCCGAAGATGACCCACGCCTCGATCTCCCCCGAGGAACGCGCCCGCCGCGGCATTCACGACAACCTCGTCCGTCTCTCCGTCGGACTCGAAGCCGCCGACGATCTCGAAGCCGACCTCCGTCAGGCGCTCGACGGCTGAGTCCCCCGGCGGATCATCGTCTCCAGGTAGGGCGGTTTATCTCGCAGATTCTTCCGGGGGCAGAACGAAGCCGCACAGGGCTCGTCCGCGTTAGGCGGGATGATCCTCATCGGATCGCGCGACCGGGCGTTTCGAAGAGGCGCTCCAACTCGGCCGGAACGCAAAGGCCGCCGCAATCACCAAGCCTGTCTTAAGTAATCTTCCCGCCGCAATCGCCCACGCGAAGTCTAGGCTAAGTATCCTTACCAGCTGTTATTCCGGCACTAACCAACCTCAGAGAAACATATTCTTCTTTTGTTTGGTTTCTTACTTGTGTTATAATCTTCACCCACTAGACCAGCACTCGCAGATGAGCTTCCACCACACCGCCACACCGCAGGCTTTCGCCACCACCGCCGACCGCTACCGCTCGCTCCATTCCGAGCTGACTGGTCTGCTCACCGGCGAACGCGACTGGCTGGTCAACTTGGCCAACACCGCCGCGCTCCTGAACCTGCGACTGCCCGATCTCAACTGGGCCGGCTTCTACCTGTGGCGCGGAGGCGAACTCGTCCTCGGTCCGTTCCAGGGCAAACCCGCCTGCGTGCGCATCGCCCGTGGCCGCGGCGTCTGCGGCACCGCCGCCGCCCAGCACGCCACCTTGCTCGTGGCCGACGTCCACCAGTTTCCCGGCCACATCGCCTGCGATGCCGCCTCCGCCAGCGAGATCGTCGTTCCGCTCGCCGTCGCGGGCCGCCAACTCGGCGTGCTCGATCTCGATTCGCCGCACACCCACCGCTTCTCCACCGACGACCGCGCCGGCCTCAAGGAGACCGCGCGTCTCCTGATCGCCGGCACCGACTGGCCCGCCGAGATCGGCGATCCGCTCTGAACTTCCTGCTCCCATGAGCACCACCTTTTCAACCGACACCGAGGTCTTCGCACCGCCCGCTGCGCCGCAACGCGACTCCATCACGGATCTCGCGACCTACCGCGCGCTGCACGCGCGCAGCCTCGCCGAGCCCGACCAGTTCTGGGCTGAGCAGACCGCCGAGTTTCACTGGTTCCAGAAACCCGAGCGCGCCTTCACCGGCTCCGGACCCGAGGCGCGTTGGTTCCCCGGCGGTCGCACCAACCTCGCCTTCAACGCCCTCGAGCGTCACATCCGCGCCGGCCGCGGCGACAACCTCGCCCTCGTCTGGGAAAGCGAAGCCGTCGACGCCGCCCGCCAGCCGCGCGAGATCCGCCGCTACACCTACCGCCAGCTCCGCGACGAAGTCGTCCGCCTCGCCTCCGCCCTCGCCAACCTCGGCGTGAAGGCTGGCGACCGCGTCACCGTCTATCTGCCGATCGTGCCGGAGCTGCCGATCGCGATGCTCGCCACCACCTGGCTCGGCGCCATCCACAACGTCGTTTTTGCCGGCTTCCCCTCGCAGGCGCTCCTCGACCGCATCGAGGATTCCGGTAGCCATGTCGTCATCACGGCCGACGGCGGCTGGCGCAACGGCAAGGTCGTCCCGCTCAAGCCCGTGCTCGACGACGCACTCAACCGCACCGCGCTCGTCCGCCACGTCGTCGTCCTCCGCCACACCGGCTCGCCCATCGAGCTGCGCGCCGGCCGCGACCACCTCTGGACCGACCTCACCGCCACCGCCGACACCACGCTTCCCGCCGCCTCGCTGCCGAGCGACCACCCGTCGTTCCTCATGTACACCTCCGGCAGCACGGGGAAACCGAAGGGCATCGCCCACGGCACCGCCGGCTACCTCGTCCACACCGGCCTCACCGCGCGCCACGCCTTCGACCTGCGCCCGGGCGACATCGCCTGGTGCACCGCCGACCCGGCATGGATCACCGGACACACCTACACGGTCTACGGCCCGCTCCTCGCCGGCGCCACGACCGTCGTCTACGAAGGCATCCTGTCTTTGCCCGATTGGGACCGCGCCTGGGACATCGTCGCGCGCCACCGGCCGCAGGTGCTCTACACCACGCCGACCCTCATCCGCGCCTGGATCCGCCACGGCGAGGCCGGTCTCCGCCAACGCGATCTCTCCAGCCTGCGCCTGCTCGCCTCCGTCGGCGAACCGATCAACCCGTCCGTCTGGCGCTGGTTCCGCGAGGTCGTCGGCACCGGGCGGGCGCCTGTCGTTGATACTTGGTGGCAGACCGAGGCCGGCGCCGCGATGATCTTCCCGCTGCCCTACGCCACGCCGGCCAAGCCCGGCTCGGCCACCCTGCCGTTCTTCGGCGTCGAGCCCGCGTTGGTCGATGCCGCCGGCCAGGTCGTCGAGGGCGAAGGTTCCGGCCAGCTCGTCATCAACCGCCCCTGGCCCGGCATGCTGCTCGGCATCTGGAACAACCCGCAGCGTTACCGCACCACCTATTGGGAAACGATCCCCGGCCGCTTCGTCACCGGCGACACCGCCCGCCGCGACGCCGACGGCTACCTCTGGGTCCTCGGCCGCGCCGACGACGTCATCAAAGTCAACGGCCATCGCCTCGGCACCGCCGAGATCGAGGGCGCCATCGTCGCCCACCCGGCCGTCGCCGAGAGCGCCGTGGTCGGCGTGCCCGACGAGCAGGTCGGCGAGGCCGTGCTCGCCTTCGTCGTCCTCAAGCCCGGCCACGCCGCCGACGCCGCCCGCGCCGGCATCGTCCGCGAGATCGAGACGCAGGTTGGCAAACTCGCCCGCCCACGCGAGATCCGCTTCCTCGACAGCCTCCCGAAAAACCGCGGCGGCAAGATCCTCCGCCGCCTCCTGCGCGAGTTCGCCCTCACCGGCAAGATCAGCGGCGACACCTCCACCCTCGACGATTCCACGGCGCTACCACCCGCCGTCGCCACCGCATGAACGCGCTCCGCTCCACCGTCACTCCGCGGCCTATGCCCTGTATCCGGGCGAACCGGTCCTGAGCGGCTCCCCCGCCACCGCGTTCGCCGTCCGCCGCCTCGTTCCCGCCGCGCTCCGCGCCCAGCGGCGCCGCTGCACGCCCATTCGTCCCGCTCTCAAATCTCAGATTCGCAGATCTCAAATCCTTATTCTCCCATGAAACTTTCCCTCCGCTCCCTCCTCCTCTCCGCCTTCGCCCTCACCGGCGCGGGCCTCTTCGCCGCCGAACCGGCCAAGCCCGCCGAGCTCCGCCTCGACTACGCCACCTACAGCCCGAGCAGCCTCGTCCTGAAAAAGTTCGGCTGGCTCGAGGAAGACCTGAAGGCCGACGGCGTCGCCGTGCGCTGGCTCTTCAGTGCCGGCTCGAACAAGGCCAACGAGCTCGTCTCCTCCAACAGCTCCGACTTCGGTTCCACCGCCGGTTCGGCCGCGCTCATCGCCCGCACCAACGGCGTACCGTTGCGCACCATCTACGTCTCCTCCCGTCCCGAGTGGGCGCAGATCCTCGTGAAGGGCGACTCCCCGCTGAAGACCGTCGCCGACCTGCGCGGCAAGAAGATCGCCGCCACCCGCGGCACCGATCCGTTCACCCTCACGCTCCGCGGCCTGCGCGACGCCGGCCTCACGCAGAAGGACGTCGAACTCGTCCCGCTCCAGCACTCCGACGGCTACCTCGCCTGGCAGCGCGGCAACGTCGACGCCTGGGCCGCTCTCGATCCGTTCCTCGCCACCGCGCTCCTCAAAGACGGCGCCCGCCCGCTCTTCGCCAACGTGGAGTACAACTCCTTCAGCGTGCTCAACGTCCGCGAGGCCTTCCTCTCCGAGTATCCGAGCTACGTACACCGCGTGATCCGCGCCTACGAGAAGGCCCGGCTCTGGATCCTCGCCCACCCCGACGAGGCCGCCGCCATCCTCGCCGAGGCCGCGAAGATCGATGTCGCCATCGCGCGCAACCAACTCACCCAGCGCACCGGCCTCGATCCCGCCGACGGCGTCGGCATCCCCGGGCCCAAGCTCCACGCTGCGCTCGAGGGCGTAATCCCGATTCTCGTCGACGAGAAGATCGCCAAGGCCGGTTCCGCTCCTGCCAAGGCGCTCGCCGAACTGATCGACGCCGCCCCGGCCACCACCGCCCTCGGCGCGAAGTAAACCACTCGCGCTTCCAGGTCGCCGCGCCCCGCGCGCGGCGACCACTTCCCAAATCTCAGATCCCAAATCTGACCGTTCCTCCGCGATGTCCGCCACCCTTCCACCCGAGCTCTCCGCCCCGCCCTGCGGCGCCATCCCGTCCGCCCGCACGCCGTGGCTTCAGCGCCGCGCCGCGCGCTGGTCGCTCGCGCTCGCCGTGCCCGCGCTGATCTTCGCGCTCTGGTGGCTCACGACCGACGTCTGGCACCTCTTCCTCGCCAACCAACTGCCGCCGCCGCGCCACGTCTGGGCCGCGCTGCAGGAGCTCTCCGCCGACGGCGACTTCACCCGCCACCTGCTCGCCTCGCTGCGCCGCGTCGCCTTCGGCTTCGCCCTCGGCGGCGTTGCCGCGATCGCCGTCGGCCTGATCGTCGGTCTCTCGCGCACCGCCGAGCGCCTGCTCGATCCCACGCTCCAGGCGCTGCGCAACGTCCCCTCGCTCGCCTGGGTGCCGTTCCTGCTCCTCTGGCTCGGCATCGACGAGACCCCGAAGATTACGCTCATCGCCATCGGCAGCTTCTTCCCCGTCTACCTGAACCTCGTCAGCGGTATCCGCCAAGTGGACCGCAAACTCGTCGAGGTCGGCCACATCTTCGGCCTTGGCCGTCTCGCACTCGTCCGCCGCATCTTCCTGCCCGCCGCCACGCCCTTCGCCCTCGCCGGCCTGCGCATCGGCGTCGGTCAGGCTTGGCTCTTCCTCGTCGCCGCCGAGCTCATCGCCTCCACCCGCGGCCTCGGGTTCATGCTCATCGACGGCCAGAACAACCTGCGCCCCGACATCATGCTCGTCGGCATCCTCACCCTCGCGCTCCTCGGCAAGACCACCGACGGGCTCCTGCGCCTCACCGAGCGCCGCCTGCTCGTCTGGGCCGACACTTTCGAAGCGAAAGCCTGACCATGCCCGTCGCCGAAATCTCAGTTCAACCTGCCTCCGCCACCGGCGCCGCTTCCCTCGGCAGCGCCATCGAGTTGCGCGGCGTCGGCAAACGTTTCCCTGCCGGCCCGGTCATCCTCGACGGCGTCGACCTCACCGTGCAGCCCGGCGAGATCGTCAGCCTCGTCGGCCCGAGCGGTTGCGGCAAATCCACGCTCCTGCGCCTGCTCGCCGGACTCGACCGCGAACACACCGGCGCCATCGCCGTCGGCGGCACCGCGATCGCCGGCCCGTCGCGTTCCGTCGGCTTCATGTTCCAGGAGCCGCGCCTCCTGCCTTGGCTGACCGTCGCCCAGAACATCGCCTTCGGCATCGCGCCCGCCCGCCGCGCCGACTCCGCCGCCATCGTCCGCCGCCTGCTCGACCAGGTCCATCTCGACGGCTCCGCCAAGCTCTACCCGCGCCAGCTCTCCGGCGGCATGCAGCAACGCGTCGCGCTCGCCCGCGCCCTCGCCGCCGAGCCCTCGGTCCTCCTGCTCGACGAACCGTTCAGCGCGCTCGACGCCTTCACGCGCATCCACCTCCAGGACCTCGTCCTCGAACTCTGGCAACGCACCGGCCTCACGATGGTGCTCGTCACCCACGAGGTCGACGAGGCCCTCTACCTCTCCGACCGCGTCGTCGTCTTCAGCGAGCGCCCCGCCCGCATCGCCGAGACCGTCGCGGTGAAGCTCGCCCGCCCGCGCGACCGCCGCGACCCCGCGTTGCTCGAACTCCGCGGCCATCTCCTCGAACAGCTCCGGCTCGCCGGCCGCTGGGACCGCCGGAAGCCCGAATACGAGATCTGATCCCCGCCATGCTCCGCGCGCTTCCCCAGCCCCGTCGGCGACTCCACCGCAGCACACTCGAGCGCGTGCGGTTCCACCACGACCCCGACAATCCCGACCACACGCATCCACCGGGCGAGGATGACGAGTTCCACCCGATGCCGACCCTCGCCGGTCTCGGCGCATACCGGAAGACCTTCCCGAAGAAGTCCGATGTCGTCGCCCGCACGCCCGATCCCGTCGTGCGCCAGATGCTGACCCACATGGCCGAACAGGGCTGCGAGACCTGCTTCGACCGCTTCGACGCACAGACCCCGCAATGCGGTTTCGGCATGTCCGGCACCTGCTGCCGCATCTGCAACATGGGCCCCTGCAAGGTCACGCCCAAGAGTCCGCGCGGCGTCTGCGGCGCCGACGCCGACGTGATCGTGGCCCGCAATCTCCTGCGTTGGGTCGCCGCCGGCGTCGCTTCCCACGGTGCCCGCGGCCGCGAAGTCATGCTCGCGCTCAAGTGGGCCGCCGAAGGTAAGGTCGACCTGCCGATCCTGGGACACGAGAAGGTCCTCAAAGTCGCCCACGCCCTCAAGCTCGACGCCGCCGGCAAGGACGTGCGGCAGCTCGCCGGCGAGATCGCCGACATCCTGCTCGCGGACCTCTCCCGCACCGTGCCCGACAACCACCGCACGCTGCATGCGTTCGCCCCGGCCGAGCGCATCGAGACCTGGCGCCGGCTCGGTATCCTCCCCGTCGGGGCCTACCACGAGGTTTTCGAGGCGCTCCACCGCACCGGCACGGGCACCGACGGCGACTGGGAGAACATCATGCTCCAGATGCTGCGCTGCGGCCTCGCCTTCGCGTGGACCAGCGTCCTCGGCTCCGCCGTCGCGATGGACTGCCTCTACGGGCTGCCCAAGCGCTCGCGCATCGAGACCAACTTTGGCGTTCTGGAGGAGGGGCACGTCTCGATCGCGCTCCACGGCCATTCCCCGGTGATGGTCTCCGCCGTCATCGAGGCGAGCCGTCGGCCGGAGTTCGTCGGTCGCGCCGCCGCCGCCGGCGCCAAGGGCATCCGGCTCTACGGCATCTGCTGCTCGGGGCTTTCCGGCCTGTACCGCCTCGGCGGCGTGCATCCGCTCACCAACGCCATGGGCGCCGAGCTCGCGCTGGGCACCAGCGCGCTCGATCTCTGGGTGGCCGATGTGCAGGACGTCTACCCGGGCATCATGGATGTCGCGAACTGCTTCGGCACCGAGGTCGTCACGACCAGCGATTCCGGCCGCCTGCCCGGCGCCACACACATCGCCTTCGACCACGAGCACTCGAACCTCGGAACGGTGCGCGAACTCGGCGAACGCATCGTCGGCGCCGCGATCCACCGCCACGCCCAGCGTGCCGGCCGCCCGCGCTTCGTCCCCGCCACCCGCGTCGCCGCCGAGGTCGGCTTCTCCGTCGAGAACATCGTCGAGCGCTTCGGCTCGGCCCACGTTCTCGCGGGGCATGTGCGGGACGGCCGTATCCGCGGCATCGTGAATCTCGTCGGCTGCAGCAACCCCCGGGTGGTCTACGAGCGCGCGGTGGTCGATGTCGCCGCCGCCCTCCTGCGCGAGGACGTGCTGCTGCTGACCAACGGGTGCGCCTCGTTCCCCCTGATGAAGCTCGGTTTCTGCGACACCCCGGCGCTCGCACGCTGCGGCGCGCGGTTGCGCTCCGTGCTGGCCGCCTTCGCGGAGCCGCTGCCGCCGGTGCTTCACATGGGCGAGTGCCTCGACAACGCGCGGGCCTCCGCCGTCTTCCGCACCCTGTCCGACGCGCTCGGCCAGCCGTTGCACGCGCTGCCGTTCGCGTTCTCCAGCCCGGAGTGGTCCAACGAGAAGGGCGTCGGCGCCGCCCTCAGCTTCCGCCTGCTCGGGCTGAACTCCTACCACTGCGTCGCCGCGCCCGTGTTCGGCTCGGAGAACGTCCAGCGCCACCTCGCCCGCGACACCCGCGCCACGCTCGGCTCGGTGATGGTGGTCGACCCCGACCCCGCCGCCCTCGCCGCCCGCATCGTCCACGACCTCAAGGTCCGGCGACGACGCCTCGGCTGGCCCGAATGATCCCATTTTCCACCTACCCATGAAAACTGCCCAACTGTTCCGCCGTCCCGGTCTCCTCGCCGCCGTCCTCGCCGCCGTCGTGGTGCCCGCCGCGGTCGCCGCGCCGGCCAAGCCGGTCCTCAAGGTCGGCCACCTCCCCATCACCGACCACCTCACCGTGATCGCGCAGGGCCGCGAGCAATTCCAGTCGTTCGAGCTCCAGCTCGTGAAGTTCTCCTCGTGGGCCGAGCTCGCCGAGGCGCTCAAGGCCGGCGCGATCGACGGCGCCTACGCGCTCACCCCGATCAGCATCGGCCTGCGCCAGAAGGGCGTGCCGCTCCACGCCGTGCTCCTCGGCCACCGCAACGGCTCGGTGCTCACCGTGCGCAACTCGCCCGACCTCACCTCCGTCGCCGATCTCAAAGGACGCACCATCGCCATCCCCAACCGGCTCTCCACCCACAACATCCTGCTGCGCAAACTGCTCCTCGCGCACCGGATCGATCCCGAGAAGGACGTGAAGCTCATCGAGCTCGCCCCGCCGGAGATGGTCAACGCGCTCTCCACCGGCCGCATCGACGCGTTCATCGTCGCCGAACCCTTCGGCGGCCAGGCCGAACTGCAGAAGATCGGCAAAGTCCTCGTGCTCTCGAAGGACATCTGGCCCGACCACATCTGCTGCGTGCTCAACTTCCGCACGGAGACCATCGACCGGCACCCGGCCGCCGTGCAGGAGTTCGTCACCGCGCTGGTCCGTACCGGCGCCTTCATCACCGAACATCCGCATGAGGCCGCGGCGCTCTCGAAGAAGTACCTCGGGCAGAAGCCGGAGGTGATCGAGCACGTGCTCACCACCCCCGCCGGCCGCGTCACCTTCGACGACCTCGTGCCCACCGCCGCCGACCTCACCGCCACCCAGGACAACCTGCTCCAGCTCGGTATCCTGAAAGAGGGCATCGATCTCACCCAGTACCTCGACAACCGCTTCGCCCGGCAGGCAGTCGCCGCCGCGTCGGCTCGATAATCCATGCCCCGCGCCCGGATCAGCCACCTCTCGCTCGCGCTCGTCGGCCTCGCCGCCGTGCTGGGGGTCTGGGTGCTGCTCGCGACCCGCTACACGGTCGAGCAGTTGCCCGGACCGCTGCAGGTCGCCCGCGCGTGGCTCGAACTCCTGCGCGAGGGCGGGCTGCTCGCGCACATCCGCATCAGTCTCGCGCGGTTCGGCGCAGCCTACGCGCTCGCGCTCCTCGCGGCGCTACCGCTCGGCCTGGTGCTGGGCTGGTCGACGCGTGGGCTCCAGGCGCTCAACCCCGCGATCCAGGTCCTGCGGCCGATCTCGCCCATCGCGTGGTTCCCGCTCGCCGTGCTCTGGTTTGGCGTGGGCAACGCCCCGGCGGTGTTCATCATCTTCCTCTCGGCGTTCTTCCCGATGCTGCTGGCGACCGTGAGCGGCGTGCGCGACGTGCCGCCGGGCTACCTGCGCGTCGCGGCCAACTTCGGCACGCGCCGGCTCCGCCTCTTCCGCTCCGTCATCCTGCCCGCGGCGTTCCCGACCATCGTCGTGGGGATGCGCATCGCCGTCGGCACAGCGTGGATTCACCTCGTCGCCGGCGAGATGCTCGGCGCGCAGACCGGCCTGGGCTTCCTCATCGTCGACGCGCGCAACTTCCTGCGCACCGACCAGATCCTCGCCGGCATGCTCACCATCGGCCTGCTCGGGCTGGCCATCGACCGCCTCATGAGCGCGGGCGAGCGCCGGTTGCGCCGCATCTGGGGCGCGGAGGGCGCCGCATGAGCCCCACCCGTTCCCCGCTCCCGGTCGACGCCGCCTCGTCGATCGAGCCCCTGGCGCCACCACCGCGCATCGCCGTGCGCGGCGCCGGCGTGAGCTTCCGCGCGCCCTCCGGCGAGGACCGTCCCGTGCTCTCCGCCGTCGATCTCCAGGTTGGCCCGGGCGAACTCGTCAGCCTCCTCGGGCCGAGTGGTTGCGGCAAAACGACGCTGATGAACCTCATGGCCGGGTTTCTGCGCCCGACCGTCGGCTCGGTCGCGATCGACGGCGTGCCGGTCAGCGGCCCCGATCCGCGCCGCGTCGTGATCTTCCAGGACTACGGTCTGTTCCCGTGGCGCACCGTGCTGGGCAACGTGCTCTTCGCCCTCGAGTCCCGCGGCGAGCGGGGCGCCGCGGCCCGCGCGAAGGCGTTGCACAACCTCCAGCTCGTCGGTCTCGCCGAGGCGGCCGACCAGCACCCGCACCAGCTCTCCGGCGGCATGAAACAACGCGTCGCCATCGCCCGCGCGCTCGCGGTGCGGCCCGAGGTGCTGTTCATGGACGAGCCGTTCGGTGCGCTGGATACATTCACCCGTTTCCACCTCCAGGATCTGCTCCTCGAGCTGTGGGAGCGCACCCGTCTGACCACCGTGCTCGTCACCCACGATGTCGACGAGGCGCTCTACCTGAGCGACCGCGTCGTCGTCCTCGGCGAAAACCCCGGCCGAATCGTCGAGACCATCGACGTCGCCCTGCCCCGCCCGCGCGACCGCCGCGACCCCGTGCTGCACGCGTTGCGCGACCGGCTGCTCGAGCATCTCCGGCTCGCCGGCCGCTGGCACCTGCGCACGCCCGAATACGAGATCTGACCTCTGCGTTCCTCCCTTTCCTACCCAACCAACCATGAGCCAAAACACCACCGTTCCCGCCATCGAGTCCATCGACCGCGCCGGCCTGCTGGCCCTCGCCGCCAAGGGCAAGGCCAACCCGGCCGCCGTCCGTACCCTCAAGGTCCGCACCGTGCTCGAGAAACGCTTCCGGCATCTCAACTACGTGCGCGACCTGCCCGCCCACGTCATCGACGAGCCGCCGGGCCTGCTTGGCGACGACACCGCGCCCAACCCCTCCGAGGCCGTCCTGGCCGCGCTGGGCTCCTGCATCTCCGTCGGCATCCACGCCAACGCCGTTCTGCAGCAGATCCGCCTGACCAAGGTCGAGCTCGAGCTCGAGGCCGACATCAACATCACCGCCGTCTGGGGCACCGGCGATCTCGACGAGAACAAGCTCGTCGGCTTCAGCGCCATCCGCGTCAAGGCCCGGGTCGAGGGCGACGCCCCGCGCGAGAAGCTCGATGCGCTCGTCGCGCACTCCGACCGCTGGTCGCCCGTCGCGAATACGCTGCGCCTCCCCGTGCCGGTCACCGTCACCGCGAGCTGAGCCGACCGCCATGCCGACCGCCACCTCCACCGCCACGCCCGGCGCGGACACCGTTTCCGCCCTCGTGCGCGACCACCTCCGCTCGCAGGTGGTCGCGATCGACCGCGACGGCCTCTACCCCGGTGATTTCCTGCGCCGGCTCGGCGCGGCCGGTGGGCTGGTCGGCCCGGGCCGCACCGACGATCTCGGCCCCGCCCTCCGCACCATGGCCGAGGTCAGCGAGACGTGCGGCACCACCGGTTTCTGCCTGTGGTGCCAGAACACGAGCGCCTGGTACCTCGCGAACACCGCCAACTCCGGCCTGCGCGAGCGCCACTTCGCCGCGGTCGGCGCGGCCCGCCGGCTCGGCGGCACCGCGTTGTCGAACCCGATGAAGCACTACGCGCGCTTCGAGCCGCTCAAGCTCGCCGGCACGCCGGTGCCGGGCGGCTACGCGGTCAGCGGCACGCTGCCGTGGGTGTCCAATCTCGGCCCGGACCACGCGTTCGGCCTCGTCTTCGCCACGCCCGCCGGCACCGCGGCGGCCTACGTCACCTGCGACCGGCCCGGTCTCGAGCTGAAGCGCACCGCGGCGTTCGCCGCCCTCGAGGGCACCGCCACCTTCGCGCTGCGGTTCGACCGGTTCTTCGTCGCCGAGAGCGAACTGCTCGCCGAACCCGCCGAGCCGTTCGTCCGGCAGGTGCAGGCCGGTTTCCTCCTGTTGCAGCTCGGGCTCGGCTTCGGCCTGATCCGCGGCGCGCAGCGCGACCTCATCGGCTGCGAACTTCCGGCTGTGGCCGAGGAGATCGCCGCGGCCGTCGCTCCGCTCGCAGCGCAGGCCTCCGCCCTCGCGACCACGCCGCTCGAGCCCGCGCCCGACTATCTCCAGCGCGTGCTCCGCCTGCGCCTCGCCACCGCCGAGCTCGCGCTCCGCGCCACCCAGACCGCCGCGGTCGGCTCCGGCGCCCGCGGTTTCCTCGCCACCGCCGCGCCACAACGGCGTTTGCGCGAAGCGCTCTTCTTCTCAATCCTCACCCCCTCGCTCCGCCACCTCCACCGGCTGCTCGCCACCGACTGACCTTCCCTCATGGCCAACGAAAACCGCACCTTCGGATTCGAGACCCGGATGCTCCACGCCGGGCACATCCCCGACGCCGCCACCGGCGCGCGCGCCGTGCCCATCTACCAGACGACCTCGTACGTCTTCGACAACGCCGACCACGCCGCCCGCCTCTTCGAGCTGAAAGAGTACGGCGACATCTACACGCGCATCGGCAACCCGACCAACGCCGTGCTTGAGGAACGCCTCGCCTCGCTCGAAGGCGCGACCGGCGCCGTCGCCACCGCCAGCGGCATGGCCGCGCAGTTCCTCACGTTCATGACGCTACTGGAGCCGGGCGACGAGATCGTCGCCTCCACGCACCTCTACGGCGGCACGATCACGCAACTCACGCACACCCTGAAGAAACTCTCGGTGAAGGTGCATTTCGTCGAGCCGACCAACCTCGACAACTGGGCCCGCGCGATCACGCCGAAGACCCGATTCCTCTACGGCGAGACGATCGGCAACCCCAAGGGAAGTATCCTCGACCTGGAGCCGATCGCCGCGCTCGCGCACTCGCACGGCATCCCGCTGGTGGTCGACAACACCTTCGCCACCCCGTGGCTCTGCCGCCCGATGGATTTCGGCGCCGACATCGTCGTCTACTCGGCCACGAAGTTTCTCGCCGGCCACGGCAACTCCATCGTCGGCGCCGTGCTCGACAGCGGCCGCTTCGACTTCACGAACTTCCCGACCATCGCCGCGCCCGAGCCGGCCTACCACGACCTGAAGTTCTTCGACACGTTCGGCCACTACGCCTTCCTCATGAAGGTCCGCACGGTCTCGTTGCGCGACACCGGCGCCTGCCTCTCGCCCACCAACGCCTTCCTCGCGCTCCAGGGCATCGAGACGCTCTCGCTGCGCATGGATCGTCACGTGGCCAACGCGCTCACCGTCGCGAAATACCTCGAGAGCCACCCGAAGGTCGCGTGGGTCTCCTACGCCGGCCTGCCCTCGCACCCGCAGCACGCGCTCGGGAAGAAGTACCTGCCGCGCGGCACCGGCGCCGTGTTCTCCTTCGGCCTCAAGACCACGCCCGAGAAGGCCCGCGCCGCCGGCGCGCAGTTCATCGAGGGCCTCGAGCTCTTCTCGCACCTGGCCAACGTGGGCGACGTCCGCAGCCTCGTCATCCACCCGGCCTCGACCACCCACCAACAACTTTCCGACGCGGAACTCACCGCCTGCGGCATCGGCCCGGAGCTGATCCGCCTGTCCGTCGGACTCGAAAACTCGGAGGACCTCCTATGGGATCTGGAACAAGCCTTGTCTGCGACCTCGGTCTGAAGACCACGCTCACGCCCGAGCAGCAAAAGCGTTTCCAGGATCCGGCGACGATTCGCCGCATCCTCTCGCGCCCGGGCACCGTCGCCATCGTCGGCCTCTCGTCCGACCCGCAGAAGGCGAGTTACTTCGTCGCCTCCTATCTGCAGAAACGCGGCTGGAAGATCATCCCCGTCACGCCCAAGCCCGGCCGCATCCTCGGCGAGGAGAGCGTGCGCGACCTCGCCTCGATCAAGGAGCGCGTCGATGTCGTCGACATCTTCCGCCCGCCGGCCGACGTGCCGCCGATCGTCGAGCAGGCGATCGCGATCAAGGCCGGCACCGTGTGGATGCAGCTCAAGCTCGCCAACGCGACCGCCGCCGAGCGCGCTGCCGCCGCGGGCCTGACCGTCGTCGCCGACAAGTGCATGAAGATGGAGCACGGCCGCCACTTCGGCGGCCTGCACACCGCCGGCATGAACACCGGCCTCATCTCCGCCCGCCGCCTGCCACGGTAGCACCCACCCATCGGGCTCGGGCTATCGATCGACACCCAACGGACTGACCAAGGTAGGGACGGCTCTCCGAGCCGTCCGTTCGCTCGGCATGCCCTTATTGCCGTAGGGCAGCCGAGCCCGGGCCTCAGTCTCACCAATCCTGCAGGCGACTCTCGACCGGTTGCCGCGGGTTGAGCCGCTCGATCACCTCGCCGAGCAGGTAGATCGAGCCGGTGACGACCACCGTCTCCCCCGGCGCGCCGATCGCACAACGATCCGGTTGCGGAAAAACCTCCGCCAGGCTCGTGCGCCGGACCACCCCGCGGTAGTCGGCCGGTACGCAGCATTCCAGCACCTCGTGGCTCATGGCCCGATCCTGCTGCGGCACGACCAGGTTGATCTCGCGGGCGTGTTTCGTCGCCGCGGCCAGCACGGCGCGCGCGCGGCGCTCGCCTGTCGCCCCGGTCACGACCACCGGTGCCCGGCCGGTGTCGGCGACGAGCCGGGCGAGGCTCGCATCGAGCTGTTCCGCGCCCTCCGGGTTGTGCGTCGCGTCGAGAATGACCGGCGTATCTCCGACCTGGATCCGCTGCCAGCGACCGGGCCAGCTCACGGTCTGCAACCCGCGCGCGACCGTCTCGGGCGTAAGCCGCCAGCGGGCCGGCATCAACCGCGCGACCAGCGCCGCGGTGGCGGCGTTCCACCGCTGGTAGTCGCCCTCCAGATTCGTCGTCGGGTAGCGCGCGAGATCCGGGCCGAACTCGCGCTCGACCGACCACAGCGGCGCGCCGCGCTCGGCGGCCACGCGCTCAATCTCGGCCAGCGCCTCCGCCGGCATGCGCCCGACCACCACCGCCCGGCCGGGCTTGACGATGCCCGCCTTCTCGAACGCGATCTTGGCCAGCGTGTCGCCCAGCAACTCGCAATGGTCGAGGCCGATCGAGGTGATCACCGCGATCTCGGGCTCGACGATGTTCGTCGCGTCGAACCGCCCGCCGAGCCCCACCTCGACCAACGCCACGTCGACCCGTTGGCGGGCGAAGTGCAGGAACGCCGCGCCCGTCATGAACTCGAAGAAGCTGGGATGATCCTCGGGGTCCCGCGCCGCCAACGTGTCCGCATGGCCCTGCAACTCCCGGGTGTAGGCGACGATCTCCGCGTCGGTCATCGCCACACGGTCGACCTGCATTCGCTCGCCCAGTCGCACCAGATGCGGCGAAGTGTACAGCCCCGTGCGCCAGCCCGCCGCGCGGAAGATCGCCTCGAGCATCGCCGAGACGGAACCCTTGCCATTGGTGCCCGCCACGTGGATGCACGGATAGCACCGCTCGGGATGCCCCAGCGCCGCCGCCAACAGCCGCATCCGGTCGATGCCCAGCTTCACCCCCTGGACCTTCAGTCCGCAGAGGTAGGCCTTGGTCGTCTCGTAGTCTGTGAGTGCGGCGCGCACGGTGGCACGCTGGCGCGCGTCCGCGCCTCCCGACAAGAAGCGAATCGCCCTTCCCTCCGCCGCTCCCGGCCCACGCGCCCGCTGCGCCGGGCAACCCGCTCACCCGTGCCCGAACGTCGCCACGTCGATCGTCCGCGCCCCGGCCCGGCGTAACGCGAGCGCACAGGCGTTGAGCGTCGCCCCGGTCGTGAACACGTCGTCGACGAGCACGAACCGCTCCGCCGGATCGAGCCGGCGCCCGTGCCGCGCCTCGAACGCCCCCCGGAGATTCTCCTGCCGCGTCTTGCGGTCGAGCCGCGTCTGCGTGGGCGTGTCGACGACCCGTCGCAGCGGCTCGGCGACGCGGGTGCCGCCGCCGGCGGCGCGCGCAAACGTCTCGGCAAGCAGCCGCGACTGGTTGTACCCGCGCTCGCGCAGTTTCCGCGCGTGCAGCGGCACCGGCACGAGCGTGGCGCCGCGCAGGTAGTCGAGAAAACCCTGCGTCTCCCTCACGATCAGCCCGACCTCGGCGAGGAGGTGCAGCGCGCCGTGGTACTTGAGGTCGATCACCAGCGTTCGCGCCGGCCCGCGCAGCAGCACCGCCGTGCGCCCCTCGCGGAACTCCGGCTCCAGTGTGAAGCAGTGTTCGCACACCCGGTCCGTGTCGGTGTCGCCGAAGAACGGATAGCCGCAGGTCGTGCAGTGCGGCCCGTCCACGTGCTGCAACCGCCGCGCACAGGGCTCGCAGAGGTGGCGCCGCCGCCGCGGGTCGACCAGCGCACGACAGTGCGCGCACACCGGCGGGAACCACACATCGCGCAGCGCCCGCAGCCACCATCGCCGATCGCCATCTCGTTGCTCCGGCTCCATGCCGCCCGCAAGGCTGCCGCACCCGCGCGCGGACGGGAAGCCCCAATACGCGGGCCCGCCGCCACCGATTCCGCGGCCCGGCCAGCCGCATTCTTCCGGCTTCCTTTCCGCCCGGGAATCCCGAAGGATTGCGGTGCAATGCAGACCCACAACGCTGTCGAATTGACCGCCCCCGAGTACTTCAACTTCGCCACCGACGTCATCGATCAATGGGCCCGGAAGCGCCCCGATGCCCCCGCCCTCTGGTGGGTCGATGCCGGCACCCGTGCCGAGCACAAGTACACCTTCCGCGAGATCTCGGCCCTCAGTTGCCAGGCGGCCAACTTCCTCCGCGCCGCCGGCATCAAACGCGGCGACCGCGTGCTGGTGATGCTCCCACGCCTGCCCCAGTGGTGGATCGCGATGCTCGGCCTGATCCGCCTCGGTGCCGTTCCCGTGCCCGCCACGCTCCTGCTCTCCCCGCGCGAGGTCCACTACCGCATCGAGACCGCGCAGGTCGCCGCCGTCATCACCTCCGGCGACGGCATCTCCAAGGTCGGCGACTTCCGCGGCATCAGCCTCATCGTCGAGAGCGCCGCCGTCGGCTGGATCGATTTCGACGGCGGCATCCGCACCGCCTCCAACGTCTTCGCCGGCGAACCCATTCGCGCCGACGATCCCGGCATCATCTACTTCACCAGCGCCACCACCGGCGAACCCAAGATGGTCCTGCACACGCAGGCCAGCTACGCCATCGGCCACCGCCTCACCGGCAAGCTCTGGCTCGACCTCGGACCCGACGACGTCCACTGGAACATCTCCGATCTGGGCTGGGGCAAGGCCGCCTGGTCCAGCTTCTACGGTCCCTGGCAGATGGGCGCCTGCATCTTCGCCCTCGACGTCCACGGCAAGTTCGACCCCGCGCTCACCCTCGACATGCTCGAGTGCTTCCCGATCTCCACGTGGTGCGCCCCGCCGACCGCCCTGCGCCTCATCGTCCGCGAGGACCTCTCGAAGCGGCATTTTCCGAAACTGCGCCACTGCGTCACCGCCGGCGAGCCGCTCAACCCCGAGGTCATGAAGATTTGGAAACAGGCCACCGGCCTCGACATCTACGAGGCCTACGGCCAGACGGAGACCGTCGTCCAGGTCGGCAACTTCCGCTCCCTCGGCTTCCCCATCCGGCCCGGCTCGATGGGCAAGGCCACCCCGGGCATGAACGTCCACCTCATCGACGACGACGGCCACGAGGTCCCGCCCGACACCGAGGGCGAGATCGCCATCCGGGTGAAGCCCGCCCGCCCCCTCGGCCTCTTCAAGGAGTACTGGAAGAACCCCGACGAGACGGCCGACAAGTTCCGCGGCGACTTCTACCTCACCGGCGACCGCGCCCGCCGCGATGCCGACGGCTACTTCTGGTTCGTCGGCCGGCGCGACGACGTCATCAAGAGCTCCGGCTACCGCATCGGCCCCTTCGAGGTCGAGAGCGCGCTCATCGAGCATCCGTGCGTCCTCGACGTCGCCATCGTCGGCAAGCCCGACCCGGCCCGCGGCCAGATCGTGAAGGCCTTCATCGTGCTCCGCCCCGGCTACCAGCCCGGCGAGGAGCTCAAGGAGGAGCTCCAGCAGCACTGCAAACGCACGATCGCGCCCTTCAAGTACCCGCGTGAGATCGAGTTCGTCGCCGAGTTGCCCAAGAACGCCAGCGGCAAGATCCGGCGCGTCGACCTCCGCGCCCGCGACAAGCAGTCCTGAGCCGCGCGCGGCGCGGGCCATCCGCCCCGTCTCCGCCCCGATTGTCCGCTTCCGAGGCGGAACCCCACCGGTTCCGCCTCGTGCGTTTCCCGGCGGAGAGGCCGGGACCGCCGATCCGACCCGCACAGATTTCCATTGCTATTTTCCGCCAATCCATCGTTTTAGGCGCCACTTCGTTAGAGATACGTTAGATGACAGAACATGGTGGATCGTCGCTTGGAGCCCTGCTTCAGAGATGATTCGAAACCCGAAGTCCGGGAACAGGCTGCCTCAGAGACGGGGATCGAACGAAAGAATACTATGAGCAACTCCAAGCTGTACGTTGGTAACATGGCCTTCGCCACCACCGAGTCCGATCTGCGTGATGAGTTCAGCAAGTTCGGCACCGTGAGCGATGTGTACGTCGCCATGGACAAGTTCACCGGCCGCGCCCGCGGTTTCGCGTTCGTCACCATGAGCACGCCCGAAGAGGCCAAGCTCGCCATCGAGAAGATGCACGGCGCCAACCTCGGCGGCCGCGCCCTCACCGTCAATGAGGCCCGCCCGAAGGAAGAAGGCGCCGGCCGTTCGTTCGGCGGCGGCGACCGTGGCGGCAGCCGCGGTGGCTTCGGCGGTGGCCGTGGCGGCTTCGGCGGCGGCGACCGTGGCGGCAGCCGCGGTGGCTTCGGCGGCGGCGATCGTCGCTACTAAGCCTTAACGGTCTCACGACCCTTTCCAGGGCGGTCCGGTTTCCGGACCGCCCTTTTTGTTGCCCGGGCGGCCCCGGCGTTCGGGAACCGCGCCGAAAATCCCCGGCGCACGACGCACCACCCCGGCCAAGGCGCCACCGCCCGGCCCGGCTCGCGTCACCACCCGCCCGCCGCTCAGCAGAGCAGCGAGCCGAAGTCGGAGAAGTCCCCGCGGAAGCCGCCGCGCACGCCCTTCGCGACCACCGCCACGGCGTCATGGGAGTGCAACGACTCCAGGTGTGCGCACGCGACCTGGAAATCGGCGATGCGTTTGTCGGCATCGAGTTGCTGATGCAGGAGCCGCGCGGCGTCCTCGACGAACTTGCTGTAGGCCCCGTTGAGTTCGGCGAAGGCCTGCTCGTCCTCCCGTTTCACCATCACCTGCGTCTCCGTGTGCAACGCCGCCCGACACAGCTTCTGCAGGTCCTCGATCGTGAGCTTGCAGCCCTCGGCCACCTCCGCGATCACCCGGGCCTTGCTGCGCTGCGAGTGCGGGATGCTGTAGATGCCGCGCCCATGGCGCGCATGCTCGCTGAGTTCGTCGGAGCAGGGACAGGCGGAGGAATAGACGAAGTCGAAGTGGATCAACCGACGCACCCGCCCGGCGGCGTCGAGCCGGCCCTCGAAGGCGCACTCGTAGAACTGCCATCCGGCCAGTCCGCTGCGCAACGCCGGTTGGCGGATCGGATACGAGAAGCGCACGAGCAACCGCGCCTCCTCGCTGCCGAGCTGCCGGCGGTAGGCGGCCAGGATGCGCGGCAACAGGTCCACCGTGAACGTGCGCTCGGCGAAGGTGTAGAACGTGCGCACGATCCGCGACATGTTGATGCCCTTCGCTCCCGAACCAAGCGACACCGTGCCGGTCACGCTTGCCGGCAACTCGCGCACCGCCGCGCCCTTGACCGCGAAACGCAGCGGGAGACGGAAATTCGACACCCCCACCTGCTGGATCGGCACGTCCGCCCCCTGGATCTGGCCCGCCGGGCCCATCATGTCCGGCAACGATTCCCGGTACTCCGGGGTCACCCGGAACTGCGGATCGTAGGCGCGGCGCGCGGGCACGTGACAATGGGCCGTGCCGCACCGCGGGCACGCTGGTTCATTCTTCTTGGTGGGCTTCTTCATGTTCGTTTTTCGATGCGCGACGACTGGGCGGGTGACGATAACCGCCGGCGCGGGAAACGCGCCAGGCCGACGCAAGGGGCAGAGCAGTTGCACACAAACCCGCGGGGGTCAACGCCGGCGCGGGGCGCCTTGGCCGCGCCGGCGGCTTTCCCGCAATCACCGCACCGACTCCAACTGTTGGCGGAAAGAGTCGCCAGCACCGGCGACTGGCCCAATCTCATTCCCGATCGCCATGCCTGCACTGCGCTTCTTCTACGGTCCCTTCGAAGTCGGCGTGTTCAGCGGAGACTCCTATCCGCATGAACCCGGCATCTTCGGCTACACGCCCGTCGAAGGTGACGGGCATGAAGAACTCCAACTGGCCCGCCGCGGCGGTGCCGAACCCCGCTGCCATTTCGACGCCGACGGACAACGCATCACCTTCACGGTCCGCTCCAGCCCCCGCTACGGCCGGCTCGAACTCTCCGATTTCGCCTCCGCCCCGGTTCCGACCGAAGAAAGCGGGACGCGTTGAACGACCACGGTGTCCCCTCCCTCGTGTCTGCCTGGTGGGTGGCTCAAACCAAGCCAGCCCCTCGTTCCTGCGGGAGAGTGGGATACTCGGTTCGGGCGATCACCCGCCCGCGGAAATCCCGCTGCGGTCCGCCCTCCGCGCGGTGCCGGAAGGAAACGAGCGGCGAGCCGCCGCACCTTTTTGGCAACCAAGACGCGACGGTGACCCTGCCTCCGCTGCCCCCCACATTGGTAGCGAGAAGCAGGGCACACCGTCGCGCTGATTGGTCAGTCCCATCCGGGAACCAGCCTGCCCCGGGCAAGAACGGCCACCGCAGTCGGGCCGTCCTCGCGATAGCAACGATTCCGCTCGGCACGACCGGCGATCGCTTCGCTCAGGAGCGGAAGGACCGGAAGTCGGCTGCGACGCGGATGGATGGTTGCCACGCCCGGAACGCTGCAAGAATCCCCGCCATGAGCCACCTTGCCCATTACCAGCCAGCAGTGAGCGGCTTGCCATTTATTTGGTAAATGGAGAGCCTTGACCCGTGCTTCAGGTCAGTCGTCTCCCGCGGATCCAACTCTTCCTCGGCGTCGCCGCCCTCCTGGCGGTCGGCCGGTTGGACGTTCGCGCAGCCCGCTGGGACGACACGGGGATCGGGCTGCCCTTCCTGCGCGTTTTCACCACCTACGACACTGGCACGCTCTCCCATTTCCACTGCGCCCTGACTGCCCGGGATGGCCTGCTCTATGTCGGCCACCATGGCCTGCTGGCCTTCGATGGCGAAACTTGGCGTCCCCTGCCGGCGCCGCCCGAGCGCATGATCACGGCGCTGGCCGAGGACGAGGCCGGGCGGATCTGGATCGGGGGCGACAATCTTCTCGGCTACCTCGCCGACCAACCCGCCGGTGAGCCGGCGTTCCACTCGGTGCTGGAGCGGTTGCCCGCCGAACACCGCTCGGACTTGGGAAGCATCAGCGCACTCTTCACCCAACCCGACGGCACCATCGTTGCCGTGGCGGAGCACAGCATCATCGAGCTGCGTGCGACCGGCACGCGTGTCCAGTCGCTGCCGGCACCGCGCCCGCTTGCCGCCTGGCGCGACGATTCCGGCGGGATCATTGTCGTGCAGCCCGGGATCGCCACCCTGCGGCTGGCCCCCACGGGGATGGAACCCGCCGGATTCCCGGAGCCCTACGCCTCCGCCGGCGTCGACTGGGGGCTGCGTTTTCCCGGTGGCCAGCGACTCTTCGGCTCGGCTGGCCGCCTCGTTCTCCAACAGGAGGGCAGCACCATTCCCCTCGCCACCGAGACCGCCGCACTTCTCCAAAACGACCGCGTGACCGGCGCGATCCCCTTGGCGGACGGCTTCGCCGCGCTCGCCACCCGACGCAGCGGAGTCCTCATCCTGGATGCCGCCGGTCGCCTCGTGAACAGGATCGATCGCTCCGTCGGCCTGCCGGACAATCGGGTCGAGCACCTGACCATCGGCGAATGCGGTGGCCTTGTCGCCACCACGGCCGAGTCCGTGACCCTGTTCTGCGGCGCGCCCGCCGCGACCTTCTTCGATGCCCGCCACGGGCTCACCGCCCAACGCATCGCCTCGATCGTCCGCTCCGAAGCGGGACTGTTCCTCGCCAACGGCGGCCGGGTTCTCCAACTCGATGATACGCCCGGTGCATCCGGCGGCGGGCGCTGGCGCGCCCGGATCGAGCGGCCCGAGCCCGTCACCGCGTTGGTTCCGCTCGGTCGCAAGCTCCTCGAAGCCAACGCCGCGGGCCTTTCCCTCTTCGATCCTGATTCCGGGGTGGATACGCTCCTCCGCCAAGGCGGCATCTCGGCCCTCCACCCCCTGCACTCGCCCGTCCCCGCCCTGGCCTGGATCGAGGACTCCCGCTTCCTGCGCGCCGAACTGATCGACGGTTCGCTCCGCCAACTCGCCTCCCCGGTCGAGATCGACCGGGATGCCTCCGGACTGATCGAGGCCGCGGACGGTGCCTGCTGGGTGGCCACGCGCCGCGCCGGGGTTTTCCGCATCTCGACCCCCGCCCAGATCGCGGAGGGCAAACCGGCCGTCCGCAACTACCGCCACAGCATCCGCCCCGGCGGCACCACACCGCCCCGGCTGATCCACGTCGGTCCCCATGTCGCGGTCGTCACCGAGACGGGCTTGGCGCTGCGAACCGACGCCGGCGACCGGTTTCTCCCGCTTCCCGGCGTCACCAATATGCGGGTGCACGCCATCTCGCCCGGCGAGCCCGACCACACCGTCTGGCTCGCGGTGAGCCAGCGCGACCGGTTCCCCTTCCAGGTCCGCATCGCCCGCCTGCAACCCACCGCCGAGGGCCTCTCCTGCGAACTCGTGCGGCTGCCCCCGCTGCCGGTGGAGGGGGCACCGTCCGCCCTGCTCTCCGAGGCCGGCCCCGCCGACCCCGCCCGCGTGTTCTGGCTCGGCCTCCCCGGCCGGGTGGTCCGCATCGAAAGCCCGGGCACACTGGCGGACAACCCGCCCCATCCGCCCCGCATCGCCGCGCTCCAGCTCGCCGCGGACGGCCACAGCGCCCGCCCGCTGGCACCCGCGGCCGCGCACGTCGGTTTCGAGAACCACGGGCTGCGTTTCGACGTCTCCGTTCCTTCAGGTCGCCTGGGGCAGCGGGTCCATCTCGAATCCCGTCTCTGCGACTTCGACGACGACTGGGTCCCCCTGGGCGAGGTGCCCTCGCGCGTCTTCCGCGGGCTGCGGGACGGCACCTACCGGTTCGAGGCCCGGGCCATCGACGCCCTCGGCCGCACCTCGCCCGCGGCCGCCCTGCCGTTCACGGTGCGGCCGCCCTGGTGGCGCTCGGCGCCGGCGTATGTCGGCTACGCGCTCGGCCTGGTGCTCTTCTCCGGCGTGGTGTTTCTCACCCGGCTGCGCCTCGCGCGCCGCCACCGCGAGCAACTCGAGGCGCTCGTCGCCCAACGCACCCGCGAACTCGCCGCCGCCAACGCCGCCAAGACCGAGTTCCTCTCGCACATCAACCACGAGATCCGCAACCCGCTCAACGGCGTCATCGGTCTCGCGACGATGCTCGCCCAGCAACATCCGCGCGACGATTCGCGACAGCTCGCCCGCTCGCTGAAGGCCTGCGCCGGCTACCTCAGCTCCGTCGTCGACAACGTGCTCGACCTCGCCCGCATCGAGGCCGGCCGGATCGAGCTCGCCCCCCAGCAGTTCGAGCCCCGGACGCTCGTGGCCGACATCACCGAGATGTTCCGTCTCCAGGTTGAGGAGGCGGGCGGCCGCATCAGCTGGTCGGTCGATCCCGAGATCCCCCAGCAACTCGTCGGCGACGAACACCGGATCCGGCAGGTCCTCGTCAACTTCACCGCCAACGCCGCCCGCTACGCGCGCGGCGGCGACGTGCGGCTCTCGGTCCGCCGCCGCACCCAGGTCCAGAACCGTCTCACCGTCACCTTCACCGTGGCCGACACCGGCCCCGGCATCGCCCCGGCCGACCAGGAGCACATCTTCGAGCGGTTCTCCCGCGGGCGCACCGCCGGCGAGACCGAGGCCACCCGCGGGTACGGCGTCGGTCTGGCCCTCGTCCGCGACCTCGCCTCCCTGCTTGGCGGCGAAGCCGATGTCGACTCCCAGATCGGCCTCGGGGCCAAGTTCCGCCTCACGATCCCCCTCACCCGAGTGGACACCATCCCGACGCCGGAGCGCCCACCGGCCCCGGCCGACGCCGCGGCTCTCCGCGTCCTCGTGATCGACGACCAGTCGTTCAACCGGCTCATCCTGCGCGACCAGCTCGAGCGCCTCGGTTGCAAGGTCGAGGAGTCCGCGGACGGTCCCAGCGCCCACCTGCTCCTCCAGACCCGTGCCCACCAGCTGGCCTTCGTGGACCTGGACCTGCCCGGTCTGGATGGGCTGAACCTGATCCGCCGCATCCGCGCCGAGAACCGCGGTCGCCGGGTCTTCCTGGTCGCCACCACCGCGGCCGCCACCCGCACGACCGAGCAGCAGGTGCTCGCCGCCGGCGCCGATGCCTTCCTGCCCAAACCGATCGCCCAGTCGCGGTTGGCCGGCCTGCTCGCGGCCTGTATCCAGCCGTCGGGAGACACCCGGCCCGGCCCGACCCCGGCGCCCCCGCCCGGCGCGCCCGCCGCGGCCCCTGGCGAAGGGTTGTTCGCCCCACTGGCGCTCACCGGCGAGATGGCCCGCAGCCTGCAACGGGAACTCGATGTCGAGACGGCGGCGCTCGCCACCAGCTGGCGCCGCACCGAGACCGAAGCGACCCGCCACCACGCGCACCGTATCGCCTCGCTCGGGATCATCGCGCGCGATGAACAGCTCATCCGCGCCGCCCGCACAACCGAGGACGCGATCCGCTCCGCCCGCCCCGAGGTCAGCCAGCTGGTCGACGCGCTCCAGACCGCCGCCCGCAACCGCATCCGCCTGCTCGGCGACTCCCTCGCCGACGCCGGCCGGGCCGGCGAAAACTGACCTGCTCGCCCGCACGTGGGGCAAGCGCCGCCGGCGCGGATCAGCCCTTCGGCCGCCAAACCGCCCGGCCGGGCCGCCCACCGGGTCCGGGCAGGAGACCTATTCTCCACGCCCACGCCCCTGCTGCGCCCGATCAACCTGGAGGACGAAGTCCGACAGGCGGTTAGAACTGCGAGCTGTCCTGGCGCACAAAGCCCTTGCGCAACGCGTATCGCATCAGCTCCGCCTGCGTGGAGGCGCCGAGCTTCTTCATGATGTTGCGCCGGTGCGAGTGCACCGTCCACGCCGTCAACCCCATCTGCGCCGCGGCCTCCTCGTTGGACAGCCCGCGCCCGAGCAACTGCAGCAGCTCCTGCTCGCGATCGCTGAGAATCTTCGTGAACGACTGCGGGTCGTTGCGCATCGCCTGCTGCACCTGCTGCACCACCTCGGCGAAGAAAACCCGCCCGGAGGCCACCGCCTCGATCGCGTTGCGCAGCACCTCCGGCTTCTGCACGTTCTTGTCGACGAAGCCCTGCACCCCCATCGCGCGGATACGGTGGATCGTCACCTCGTCGTGCAGCGAGGTCAGCGCCACCACCTTCAGGTCCGGCAGCAGTTCGTAGAGTCGTTTCGCCACATCGAGGCCGTCGCCGTCGGGCAGATGCAGGTCGAGCAGGAGCACCTCCGGGTTGGCCGCGGGCACCCGCTCCAACGCCTCCGCCTTCGAGCCGGCATCGCACACCACCGTGAAGCCGAACTGCGTGGTGCAGAGCCCGACGAGCAGCCGCCGGAACAGTTCCTGATCCTCCACAATGGCTAGCTTGATCGGCATGGGTGCAAGGTTCGCGCGGGTCCGATACAGGGCCAACCCGGCGGCGCGGGCAAGCTTGCTTGCGGGCCGAGGCCGGCCGCCGCGCCACCACCAGCCCCGGGCGGCCGGCGTCGCCCGGGGACACAACAAGGCCCGGCTTTGCGGCCGGGCCTTGTCGTGGGCTGATGTGGTCGCTCGGATCGCCGGGCTCAGAGGCCCTTGGCGGCGAACTTCGGGCCGAGGTACGCCGCGCAGCTGTCGAGGGTGGCGAGCTGCATGTAGTCGGCCTCGGGCACCTCGATGCCATGGCGCTTGCGCAGCTCCATCACAATGTCGAGGAAGTCCATCGAATCGAGCTGGAGCTGTTCGCGCAGGCGGACATCGGGCTTGAGACCGCTGAGGTCCTCGTCGGGAGCGATGTCGGCAATGATTTCAGTGACCAGCTTCTTGATATCGTCGTTCGTCATGAGAGTCAGGCGGAATAGCGCTTCACGATCAGCGCGGAGTTGATTCCGAGCATACCGAAGGAATTGTTCAGAATGGCGTCAACCCGTTTAACCTTCTTGGGCTGGTTGAGCACGAGCGTGGGCAGCGCGCACTGCGGGTCGAGGTCGTCGACGTTGATCGTCGGGTGCACGACGAGATCGCCGAACGACGGCAGGTTGCCCGCCAGCTCGAGGCTGCCGGCCGCCCCCATCGCATGGCCGATGAAGCCCTTGGTGTTGTTGATGTGCGGCAGCTGGTGCCCCTCGAAGGCCGAAGCCACGGCCTGGCACTCCTGCACGTCGCCCAGCGGCGTGGAGGTGGCGTGCGTGTTGAGGATGTCGATCTGCTCGGGCGCCAGCCCGGAGTTCCTGATCGCGAGGCGGATGCACTCGGCCTGGCGCACGGGGTTGGGCAGCACGTAGTCGGTGGCGTCGGAGTTCACCGCGTAGCCGGCGATCTCGCCGTAGATCTTCGCGCCGCGGGCGACCGCGTCCTCGAGCCGCTCCATCGCGAAGATGCAGCCGCCCTCGGAGACGACGATGCCGTTGCGCGACTTGTCGAACGGCCGGCTGGCCTTCGTGGGGTCGACGTGGTGGGCAAGCGCGCCCTGGCTCTTGAACGCCGCGAAGATGCCGAAGGAGCGGATGCTCTCGCTCACGCCGCCGGCCAGCGCGAAGTCGACCTCGCCCAGCCGCAGCATCTGCGCGGCGTGGATGAGACCGAGGTTGCCCGCCGCGCAGGCCGCCCCGAGCGTGTAGGCGGGGCCGGTCACGCCGAGATTGAGCGACGCCTCGCCGGCGGGGTTGTTGGCCACCGTGCGGGGGTTGTGGTAGTGCGACCAGAATTTGGTGTCGTTGTGGAACGTGGCGAGGCTGGCGATCTCGTTCTCCGTCTCCACGTTGCCGTGCTCGGTGATGCCGAGGTAGATGCCCACCCGGCCCTTGTCGACCTTGTCCCAGGCGATGCCGGAATCGTTCACCGCCTCGTGCGCGCTGTAGATGCTCACGCTGCCCGCCCGCGTGCCGATGCGCAGCTCCTTGCGAGTCTGGTAGCGCGTCGCCTCGAACTTGCATACGCCCGCCAGCACCTTGCCCATGTGCCGGGTCTCGAACCACTCCACACCGGAGCGCCCCGTGAGCAGGGCCTGGCGGAATTCGGTGAGGTTGTTGCCATTCGGGGCCGTGAGGCCCACGCCGGTGATGACGATGCGGCTGAGGTTCATGATGCGGAAGAAAGGCGATAGCGCTGGGGCCGCGCCGGAAAAAGCCGAAAGATTGCCTAGCCTCCGGCCCGCGAGGCAATAAAAGTTTCCCGCATCTCCATGAACGTCCTCGTCGTCGGCGGAGCCGGGTACATCGGCAGTCACTGTGTTCGCCAACTCGCGGCCGCCGGGCATCGCCCGGTCGTGCTCGACAGTCTGGTCTACGGCCATCGCGCCGCCGTGGCCCCGGCAATCTCCTTCCACTCGTGCGACCTCGGCGACGAGACCGCGCTCGCGCGCATCCTCGCCGCCGAGCAGATCGAGCTGGTCATGCACTTCGCCGCCTTCGCCTACGTCGGCGAATCCGTCACCGACCCGCTCAAGTACTACTTCAACAACACCGTCGCCACCCTCCAACTCCTGCGCGCGATGCTGCGGGCCGGCGTGAAGAAATTCGTCTTCTCCTCCACCTGCGCCACCTACGGCGTGCCGCCCTCCCTGCCCATGACCGAGGCCACCCCGCAGGCCCCGATCAACCCCTACGGCCAGACCAAGCTCGACGTCGAGAACGCCCTCAAGAACCTCGCCCGCGCCCACGGCCTCTCCTTCGCCGCCTTCCGCTACTTCAACGCCGCCGGCGCCGCCACCGACGGCACCATCGGCGAGGATCACAAACCGGAGACGCACCTCATCCCGCTCGCTATCGACGCCGCCACCGGCCGCGGCCCCGCCCTCCAGCTCTTCGGCACCGACTACCCCACCCCCGACGGCACCTGCCTGCGCGACTACGTCCACGTCGACGATCTCGCCCGCGCCCACATCGCCGTCTTCCCCAAGCTCGCCAGCCCCGGCGCCGGCTTCTTCTACAACCTCGGCACCGGCACGCCCACCTCCGTGCGCGAAGTCATCCGCGCCGTCGAGCAGGTCACCGGCCTGAAGGTCCCCGTGAACGAGTCCCCGCGCCGCGCCGGCGATCCGCCCGCCCTCTACGCCGACGCCACCAAGGCCCGCGCCGAGCTCCACTGGGAACCCGAGTTCAAGACCATCGAGCCCATCGTCGCTTCCGCCTGGAAGTGGCACCAGTCGCACCCGAGAGGGTACAACGACCGCTGAGCCGCGTCCTCGATCGCGCTTCTGCGCCCCCTCGGCCCGGGCCCCCGCCCGGGCCTTTTGCTTTCCCTTCATCCGGCCGTTCGTCCTCCAATCCGTGGCCGCTCTTTGGTCGCTGCGTCGCATCCCCGTTCCTGACTCCCTCTCAAGCAACATGAACCCGAAACCACAGATTTCACGGATGAACACGGATCATCCAGCGACCATCCGTGCCGATCCGTGTGATCCGTGGTCAACCTCCGAAGGGATCGCCCAGCAGTGGTGCTTCCCCACCAGGTCGTGCCCCGGCACGCGTCCACGCTGAGTTCCAGATTCTACGCCGTTCCAAGTCACCCCTTCCGTTCCTGATTTCCTGATTCTCGGATTTCTCCGCTTCCGCCCTCCGTTTCCAGTTTTCCAGCTTTCCCCATTTCGCTCCTCTTCGGTCTTCCGCACGCCATGTCCCGCCTCGCCCAGCAGCTCGCCTTCCTCCTCGAGATCGACCAGCTCAAGGAAATCCGTCGCCAGAACTACACCATCCGCGGCCGTCGCCAGGAAACCGATGCCGAGCACGCCTGGCACGTCACCATCATGGCCGTCCTCCTCGCCGAGCACGCCAACACGGCCGTCGATCTCCTGCGCGTCGTGAAGATGCTGCTCATCCACGACCTCGTCGAGATCGACGCCGGCGACACCTTCGCCTACGACACCGCCGGCGCCGCCACCCAGCACGAACGCGAGGCCCGCGCCGCCGACCGCCTCTTCCCGCTGCTGCCCGCCGACCAGGCCGCCGAGTACCGCGCGCTCTGGGACGAGTTCGAGGCCCGCACCACCGCCGAAGCGAAGTACGCCCACGCCATGGACCGCGTGCTCCCGATCTTCCTCAACAACGCGACCGAGGGTGCCGCCTGGCGCCGGCACGGCGTCACCGCCGATCGGGTACTCGCCCGCAACCGCCACGCCGCCGAAGGCTGCGCCGCCCTCTGGGCCGAGGCCGAGCACGAGATCGCCCGCGCTGTCGCCTCCGGCCACTTGGCCCCCGCCAAGCCGTAGCCCTTTTCCAGCGGTTCCCCATCCGGCCGATCGGCCCTATTCGACCTATTCCGCCTACCGCCGCTCCAGCGCCAGCCCCGCGCCGAACCCCACCAGCGTCGCCCCCACACCGCGCTGGAACACCGCCCGGAACCGCGCCCTCCGGAACAGCCCCTGGATGCGCGACCCCGCGCTCGCGTAGAGCATCATGCAGCCGAAGGTCGTCACCAGCGTCGAGCCGCACAGCAGCGCCGCCTTGGCGAGCGTCAGCTGCCCGTCGACGAAGAACTGCGGAAACAGCGATGAAAAGAAGAACACCGCCTTCGGGTTGCTCGCCGTCACGATGAACGCCTCGCGGAACAGGCTCCGCCGCGGCCGGCCGTTTTCCGCCACCCCGCCTTCGGCCACCATGTCCACCGGGCCGAACAGCAGCCGGCACCCGAGATAGACCAGATACGCCGCGCCCGCCCACCGGATCGCCGTGAACACCCACGCGGCCTTCGCCAGGATGAACCCCAGCCCGGCGAACGACACCAGACACTGCAGCAGCGTCGCCGCCACGTTGCCCCACGCCGTCGCCAGCGAGCGCCGCCAGCCGAAGCTGATCCCGTGGTTGAGCGCCAGCAGCATGCTCGGCCCCGGCGTGATCGTGGCGATGGCCATCGTCACCAGGAAGATCGTGAAGAACGAGAAGCTCATGGTCGCGCCGCAGGCTGGCCGGGCTCCGCGACGGACGCAATCCCCGGCACCAAATACTCAAGACGCTGGAAACCGGCTTGCTGGTGCCCGCACCGCGCCTATCCTCGCCTTCGCTCGCGCTCCAGCCGCCCAGCTCTCCGGTCCCCATTCCAGCCCGACGCACCCCACCAGCGCAGGAGCCGTGCCCATCCCACCCGCGCCGCGGCGCGCCCCGTTCCGGCCCCATGCCCCACCCCATCCCCGCCTCCTTCGCCCAGGAAAACGAGATCGCCCGGCTTCGGCAGGAGGTCTCGGCACTGCGAGCCCAGCTCGCACAATCCCAGCCCCAGTTGGGCCTGGACGGCGGCGGCACCGCCTTCCGCGCCATCTACGACCAGGCGCACTATCTCGCCGGCCTCCTCGCCCCGGACGGGGTCCTCCGCCACGCCAACCGCGTCGCCTGCGCCCTCATCGGACGCACCCCGGCCGAGCTCGTCGGCCGGCCGTTCTGGGACACGCCCTGGTGGACGCATTCCCCCGTGGAGCAGGCCAAACTCCGCGCCGGGATCGCCCGCGCCGCACAGGGAGGGAACGTCCAGTTCGAGACCCTCCATCGCGATGCCGGCGACTCGCTCCACCCGATCAACTTCTCGCTCCGCCCCGTGCTGGGCGACACCGGCCAAGTGCTCGCCCTCGTCGCCGAGGGGCACAGTATCGCCGACCAGAAGCAGGCGCTCGAGCAGCACCGGAGGATGGCCGCCGAGCAACGCACCATCCTCAACACCATCACGGCGGGCCTGTGTCTGCTCAAGGAGCGCCGCGTGCAATGGTTCAACCCCGCCTACGCCGCGATGTTCGGCTACGCCCCCGAGGAACTGGTCGGGGTCGATGTTCGCCGGACCTACGCCGACCTGGAGGATTTTGAACGGGTGGGCCGGGAAGGCTACGCCCGACTCACCCAAGGATCCGGTTACTCGACCGAGGCGCTCCAACGACGCCGCGACGGCACCACTTTCTGGTGCAACATCTCCGGGCGCGCCCTCAACCCTCGGCACCTGGAGGAAGGATCGATCTGGCTGCTGCACGACATCACCCAACGCCGGCAGGCGGAGGAGGCCTTGCGGCAGAGCGAAGAGCGGCTGGAAACCGCCCAGGCCCAGGCCCGCATCGGCAGCTGGGAGTTCGATCCGGTCACGCGCACCATCGTCTGGTCGAAGGAGATGTACCGCCTCGCCGGCCGCGATCCGCAACTCGGCCCGCCCGCCCCCGAAACGGTCCTCGAGTTGCTCCACCCCGACGACCGGCCCCGCCTGACCCAGGCCACCCGGCAGGCTGCCCAGGCGGAGGCCCCCTGCAGTTGCGAGTACCGCAGCAATCCCACCCACGGCCCGATCCGCCACTTCCTCTCCATCATCCAGTCCGCACGGGATCCCGCCGGCCGGTTGCTCCACCTCGACGGCACCTTCCAGGAGATCACCGAGCGCAAACACGCGGAGGCGGCCGCCCGCGAGAGCGAGCATCGCTTCCAACGCCTCGTCGAGAACTCCAACGACATCATCGCCGTGATCGACGCCCGCGGCGCCTACCTCTCCATCGGCGGCCCGCTCAAGTCCATCCTGGGCTACGACCCGGAGGAGCTGCTCGGCCGCGACGGCTTCGCGCTGATCCACCCCGCGGACTCCGCCGCCACCGCCTGTGCCCTCGCCCGCGCCCTCGCCGCCCCCGGCGTCACCCACCGGGTCGAGAACCGTTGCCGCCACAAGCTCGGCCACTGGGTGGACCTCGAAGTTGTGGGCATCAACTGGATGCACGATCCCGTCATCCGCGGCGTCGTCCTCAACATCCGCGATATCTCGGCCCGCAAGCGGGCCGAGCAGGAACGCACCACGCTCCAGGCGCAGCTCCAGCAGGCGATGAAGATGGAGGCCGTGGGCCGGCTGGCCGGCGGCGTGGCCCACGATTTCAACAACCTGCTCACCGTCATCACCGGCAACGTCGAGCTCGCCGGCGGCGAGCTCGCCCCCGCCGATCCGCTCTCCCAATACTTGGCCGAGATCGCCAAGGCCGCCGAGAGCGCCGCCTCCCTCACCCGGCAGCTGCTGGCCTTCTCGCGCCGCCAGCTCATCGAACCCAGGACCCTCAACCTGAGCGAACTGGTCGAGAACCTGCGCAAGATGCTGCACCGCCTCATCGGCGAGGATATCGAACTGCGCACCCGCCTGGCCGCCGACCTCGCGGCGGTGAAGGTCGATCCCGGCCAGTTCGACCAGGTCGTCGTCAACCTCGCCGTCAACGCCCGCGACGCGATGCCCGGCGGCGGCCGGCTCACCCTCTCCACCGCCAACGTCGCACTCGACGAGGCCTACTGCCGGCGCCACCCCGATGTGAAGCCGGGCCGCTACGTCCGGCTGGCCGTTCAGGACACCGGCCAAGGCATGTCCCCCGACGTGCAACAACGGCTCTTCGAGCCGTTCTTCACCACCAAGCCCAAGGGCCGCGGCACCGGGCTGGGCCTCGCCGTGATCTTCGGTATCGTCAAACAGGCGGGCGGCTCCATCGACGTCGAGTCGGAGCCCGGCCAGGGCACGACCTTCAACATCCACCTGCCCTGCTGCGACGGCCCCGCCGAGACCATCACCCCGGCCACCGTGTCGGCGGACCTGCCCCGGGGCCACGAGACGATCCTGCTCGTGGAGGACGAGACAAGCGTGCGCGAACTGGCGACCACGATGCTCAAACGCCAGGGCTACCACGTGCTCACCGCGGCCAACGGCGACGACGCCCTGACCCTGGCCGCGCAACACCCCGAGCGCATCGACCTTCTGCTGACGGACGTGGTCATGCCCGGCATGAACGGCCGCGAGTTGTCCGAGCGCCTGCTCCAGTTCCGCCCCGAACTGGCCGTGCTCTTCGCCTCCGGCTACACCGAGGACACGATCCTCCGGCACGGCGTGCGGGGCGGGACCCCGCATCTGCTCGCCAAGCCCTTCACCCTGCACGCCCTCGCCCACAAGGTTCGCCAAGTCCTCGATCTCGAACCCTCCGGTACGCCCGCGACGCCGCCTCCGGCCGGCTGAGTCGCTCCGGCGGCGAAGCAGAGCGCGGGCGGAGCCTCCCCCTCCGTGAGGGCTCGCCCCCGTCCGCTCTTCGCATTCGACCCCGGGGGGCTCTTCGACCTATCCATCCCCCGTGCCGACCTCCGCCCAGCCGTCCCCGCCCGCCAAGCCCGGCCTGCACCCGCGCAACCGCCACCAAGGCCGGTACGATTTCGCCGCGCTCCTCCGCCGCGCCCCCGAGCTTGCGCGTTTCCTCCAACTGGCGCCGCACGGCGACCGCACCATCGACTTCGCCGATCCCGCCGCCGTCCTCGCCCTCAACCGCGCGCTGTTGCTCACCCACTACGGCCTCGCCGACTGGTTTCTCCCGCCCGGCTACCTCTGCCCGCCCATCCCCGGCCGCGCCGACTACGTCCACCACGCCGCCGATCTTCTCGCCTCGGGCAACAGCGCCGGCGCGATCCCCCGCGGCCCGTCCGTCTCCGTGCTCGACCTCGGCACCGGCGCCAACCTCGTCTACCCGATCCTCGGCCGCGCCGAGTACGGCTGGCGCTTCGTCGCCACCGACATCGACCCCGCCGCCCTGCACAACGCCGAGCGCCTCGTCGCCGCCAACCCCTCGCTTGCCGGCGGCGTCGAGCTTCGTCGCCAAAGTTCATCCACCGCACTCCTGCGCGACATCGTCCGCCCCGGCGACCGTTTCGACCTCACCCTCTGCAACCCACCCTTCCATGCTTCCGCGGCAGAAGCCGCCGCCGGGTCCGCCCGCAAGACGCGCAACCTCGGCACCGCCCGCCCCGGCCAGCGCGCGCCGCTCAACTTCGGCGGACGCGCCGCCGAACTCTGGTGTCCCGGCGGCGAAGTCGGTTTCATCTCCCGCCTGATCGCCGAGAGCGCCGACTTCCGCGCGCAGTTCCGCTGGTTCACCACGCTCGTTTCCAGCCGCGATTCGCTCCCCCGCCTCCGCCGCGCCCTCGCCGCCGTGCACCCCGCCGAGGTCCGCACGATCGACATGGCCCAGGGCCAGAAACGCAGCCGCCTCCTCGCCTGGACCTTCGCCGCGTAACCGGGCTCTCTTTACTCGGTCCGACGCCCGCGCACCGGCTTCCTGCTCCCTGTCGTCCCGAACACCCCCTCCCGTAGCGTTGCGCGTGAGCGCAACGATCCGTCCACTCCCGACTCCGCGTTCTCCGCGCCTCCGCGGGCGCCCCTTCCGGAACCGGATCCAATCCCGCCTCACGCAGAGCCGCTCTGCCGCCCCTTGCCCGATCTCCCCCGGTTAACGCATTCGTGCGCTCTCCGGCCCTGAATCCCCTCGCGGGACCGCCGCCGCCCGCGCTGGAATCGCTCCGCGTTTCACCCTGCGCTTCGTTCCCCGCTTTTCACCCCACATGAAAACTCCCGCGATCGTCTTCACCGCACCCGGCCAGGTCGAACTCGGCTCCACCGACCTCGATCCCGCGCAACTCGGTGTCGATCAGGTCCTGATCGACACCGAGGCCTCCGTCGTCAGCCCCGGCACCGAGCTCGCCATCCTCCGCGGCACCGAGTCTTGGGCACCACTGCCCTATGTTCCCGGTTACGGCTCCGTCGGCCGCGTGCGCGCGGTCGGCTCCGCTGTGGCCAACGTGAAGGTCGGCGACCGCGTCTTCACCCACGGCCGCCACGTCGCGCAGGACTTCTCCTCCAACATGATCGTGCCCGTGCCGGCCGAGGTCTCCGCCGTCGAGGCCGCCTGCGCCCGCCTCGCCCAGGTCGCGTTCACCGCCGTGCGCCTCGCCCAGGCCCAACTCGGCGACTGGGTCGTCGTCCAGGGTCTCGGGGCCGTGGGCAACCTCGCCGCCCAGCTCTTCTCCCTCGCCGGCTGCGAGGTCGTCGCGACCGATGTCAGTGCGGGCCGCTGCGCGCTCGCCCGCGCCTGCGGTATCCGCCATGTCCTGCCAGCCGGCCCCGACTTCCGGGACGAACTCCGCGCCCTCACCGGCGGCGCGCTGGCCCGCACCGTGGTCGACGCCACCGGCGTGCCCGCCGTCGCCGCCGCCGCGATCGCCTTCGCCGGCCCGCTCGGCGAGCTCATTCTTCTCGGCTCCCCCCGCGGCGCCTGCCAGATCGACATCACGCCGTTCCTCAACGGCTCCCACCTCTGGGGCAACGGCTGCATCACCGTGAAGGGTGCCCACGAGTGGCGCCTGCCCGTCGGCAAGGACGGCTCCGGTCGCCAACCGCATTCGATGGAGGGCAACCTCGAGGTCCTCCTCCGCCTCATGGCCCAGAAGCGCCTCCAGCTCGCTCCGTTCCTCGCACACACCGTCGCACCACAGGACGCCCCCGCCATCTACGCCGCCCTCCAGCAGCGCAAGGACAGCGTCCTCACCGCCGTCATCGACTGGACCCGCGCCTGAGCCGCGCGTCGCCGCCAATCCGATGGTGGTGGCAAAATCCGAAAACCGCTCTGGAAATCAGGAACTCAGGATTCGGAAGTGGTGGAATCGCAGATGGGCGCAGATGAACACCTATCCGATGCCGAACGCTCGCACCGATCAGACATCACAGGCTGGAAGCCCCTGCTCCTTCTCGGACCTCCGATTCCTGATTCCCTCTCAAGCAACATGAACCAGAAACCACGGATTTCACGGATGTCCACGGATCGTTCTCTGGTCATCCGTGCCCATCCGTGTGATCCGTGGTCATTTTTCGGATAGATCGCGTCACAGTGTTGCTTTCCCGCAAGGCCGCTCCCCGGCGCGCGTCTACGCTGAGTTCCAGATTTCTCCTTCTCCGTCGTCCTCCCACCTGTTCCTGCCTGTTTCCAGTTTTCCACATTCTCTAATCCGGATTAGTGCCCCATAGTGTGTTCTTCCGGACGGCAGAATGGTTCCCCCTCCCGTACTCGGTCGCCCCCAATAACCCATCACATTTCCGCGTCCCATGAAGAAACTCCGTCTCGGCCTCGTCGGCACCGGTTTCATCGCCCCCTTCCACCTCCGCGGCTTCGCCGCCAACCCGCACGCCGCCATCACCGGCCTCTGCGCGCTCTCCGATCCCGCCCGCCGCGACCGCCTCGCCGCCGAGTTCGGCCTGCGCCCCTTCGCCAACTTCGAGCAGATGGTCGCCGATCCCGAGATCGACGCCCTCGTCCTCGGCAGCCGCAACACTGAGCACCTCGCCCAAATCCTCCGCGCCCAGGAGGCCCGCAAGCCCGTGCTCGTCGAAAAGCCCGTCGTGCTCAGCCTCGCCGACTACGACACCATCCGCGCCAGCGTCGCCCGCACCGGCGTGCCCGTGATGCCCGCACACAATTTCGTCTATCGCGGCGCCGTACAGGCCGCCCGCGCGGTCGTCGCCAGCGGCGCGCTCGGCCGCATCGTCTACAGCTCGTTCGCCAGCAATCACACCATCTCGCCCGAGCACGCGCAGGGTTGGCGCGCCAAGCTCGCCCTCGGCGGAGGCGGCGCGCTCATGGACAGCGGCCATCACCAAGTCTACCAGTCGCTCTTCCTGCGCGGCTGCCCCGCCTCGCTCCACGCCTACAAGAGCCGCCTCGTCCTCACCGGCATGGAGGGCGAGGACGTCGGCCACGTGCAGCTCCGCTACGCCGACGGCTCCCTCGGCTCCATCCTCCAGACGTGGACCAACAACCGCGGCGGCGCCGTCGACGGCATCCGCCTTGTGGGCACGGAGGGCGCTCTCGAGGTCACCGATGCGCTCTACGTCAACGGCGAGCGCCGCGACGCGGACACGGACTACAGCAACTCGTTCGTCAATCAGGCCCGCGCCTTCTCCGAACTCGTCCTCGAGGGCAGACCGCCCGCCTCCACGCTCGCCGACGCCCGCCATACCCTCCAGCTCATCCAGCTCGCCTACCGGAGCGCCGAGCAGGGCACCGTGCCCGACTTCGTCGCCGCGCAGTAACTTCCCCCGTAGCGCTGCGCGTGAGCGCAGCGATCCCCGCTGGCCCGGCCTAGCCCCGCCCGCCCACTACTGCCTCCATATTCTCCTCGCAGCCGCCGGGCGCATGGCTTGTATTCCCGGACCCGCCATGAGCACCCGCATCGTCGTCGTCGACGACCACGAACTCGTCCGCACCGGACTGCGCCTCCGTCTTCAGCATGAAGAGGATCTGGAAGTCGTCGGCGAGGCGGGCGAGGCTGCCGCGGCCTACGCGCGGATCGAGGCGCACGTCCCGGATCTGGTGGTGATGGACATCGATCTGCCCGGCGAAGACGGGCTGGCCGCCACCACGAAGATCAAGGCTCGCTGGCCGAAGACGCGGGTGCTGGCACTCACCGGGAGCAACCCGACCAACATCGCCCGCACCGCACTGCTCGCCGGAGCCGATGGACTCGTCTTCAAGAGCGAGGCGAGCGAAGAATTGGTCCGCGCTGTCCGCACCGTCGCCTCCGGGAAAGTGTTTCTCTCGCCGGAGGCCGCCACGGCCCTGGTTACCTGCCTGCGCCAAACGGCTGCCACGGTCGCAGTGCGCCCCTGCTCCGGTCCGGATCTTTCCGATCGTGAACGCTCGGTCCTCAAGGGCCTGGCCGACGGGCTCAGCTACAAGGAACTCGCCGCGGAACTGGGCGTGAGCGTGAAGTCGGTCGACACCTACCGCGCTCGGATCGGCAAGAAGCTCGGCTGCACCAACCGCGCCGAACTCGTCCGTTGCGCCGTACGTCTCGGCTTGGTGCAAGCCTGACGGGCCCCGGTGACGCGGGGCAGTTGGAAGTGGGCGCACTCGAGCGGCACGGACCTCCGGCCCGTGTCTACTCGACGCGCCGCGCCCATTCTCACCGGTCGGCATGTCCAGCCCGTAGGTCCGGTCTCCGACCGGACACCCAAGACTCGCGCCGTCCCCTCCGTACCACGCCCGTTGCGACCGGTCGAAGACCGGTCCCACTTGGCGCGCCGCGCCCATTCTCACCGGTCGGCATGTCCAGCCCGTAGGTCCGGTCCGTGTTTAGCGGCGCGTGGACGGACCAAGCGTTCACGGGCCGGAGGCCCGTGCCACGTGGGATCCCCCACTGTGTCCGCCCCCATCCAATCACCCCATTGGACACTCTAGTGTCCGGCATTCGCCCGACATCAGCCTACGCAAAATCCGACACCGCTTGGGGATATGCGGACTAGCGGAGAAACCAGAACCTCCGATGGAGCAGTTCATCCAGCACCACTGCCCATGTCTTCACACGAACCTGACTCCTCCACCGCGTCGGATCTCTCCGGCCGTTACCTCACCTTCCGCCTCAGCACGGAATCCTACGGCATCGGCGTCCTCGCCGTGCAGGAGATCATCCGGATCACCGCCATCACCCCGGTCCCGCAGCTGCCGGACCACCTGCGCGGCGTCATCAACCTGCGCGGCCGCATCGTCCCCGTCGTCGATCTGCGGCGCCGCTTCGGCCTGCCCGCCGATACGGATGGCGAACGGTCCTGTATCGTCGTCGTCCAGATCCGCACCGCCGCCCGCGGCGTCATCCCGATGGGTCTGGTCGTCGATGCCGTCGAGGAGGTGCTGACCATCGCCGCCGGCGACATCGAGCCCCCGCCCGAATTCGGCTGCGCCGTCGACATCTCGTTCCTCCGCGGCCTCGCCCGCGT
>JAEWNN010000007.1 GCA_023457035.1 Verrucomicrobiota bacterium | reverse complement strand
GGACAAGGCGCCCTTCGAAAACGCCGCCGCACTCTCCGGCGGCAGCTATGTCGTCAGCCCCAGCACCGAGGCCATCGCTCAGGCCCTCGCCTCGCTCGAGAAAGCCCTCGCCGATCCAAAATCCGGCAACGAGGTCGCCGTCGAGCTCCTCATCGACAAGACCGACGACAAGGGCGCGCATCACATCCATGGAGGCACCGGCCTCTTCCCGTTGCCCGTCTCCGCGAGCACCGCCGAACACAGCGTCGGCTGCCTCACGGCGACCATCAACAACTCGGCCGCCGAGCCCAAGCTCACCATCAACCTGCCGTCCTCGACGCCATCGCGTGGGGCGGAGCCCTCCACGCGACCGTCCACCGACTCCATCGAGCTCAACCGCATCCCGATCGGCAAGACCGGCCGCAACGAGGCCGCCGAGTTCACCGTCGACGAAGTCCGCCTCTATTCGAAGCTCCACGGCTTCGAGCTCCCGGCCACGCACCGCTTCGTCGAGCTCCACGTCACGCTGAAGAACATCCTACCCGAGCAGAAGGTCTTCATCCCCGAAAAGGGCGCCGCACACCCGGCCAGCTGGGTCGGCACCGGCAAGGTCCGCGGCAAGACCGTCACCGCCACGCCGCCCTACCTCGTCCCGAACCTGCGCAACCACGTCTTCCTGCGCTGGAACGACTCCGCCGAGGTCCCGCTCTCCGCGCTCTCGCTCCTGGACCCCGCGCCGCTCTTCCTGCCCGACGATCCCTCCGTGCTCGTGCAACCCGGCACGCCGCTCACCGGCCGCCTCGTCTTCCTCGTGCAGGGCACGAACCTCCAGCAGGCGTCGCTGCACTTCTACGACACCGCCTACGCCCACCTCGACCTCGCGCTCGTCGGCCCGCTCGCGCCGCGCCCCGCCGCCCTCACCGCGTTGCCGACTCGCGCCACCGCGCAGCTCTCCGACGCGTTCAAGATCGACTATCTCGGCCACGCCGACTCGCCCGAGCCCGTCGCGGGCGTCGCCCCTGGCACGCCGAACGTCTTCCGCACCGTCCAGCTCGGACTCGAGTCGCAGGTGCAAGCGTTGCTCGCCGTGCAACCGACCGAGAGCTTCGACCTCCTCGTCGCCACCGACAAGGGCCCGCTCTCCACGCCGCTCGCGCCGCTCACCGACCTGTTGCCCGGCGGCCTCTACCGCCCCGCCTCGCTCGCGCCCGGTTCGCACAACCGGTTCCAGCAGCTCTACTGCCTGCCCGCCGCACTCGCCGCCGCGCCGTCCGCGCTCTTTGTCGAAACGAAGACCAAGGACGTCGTCATCCCTTTCTCGGCGCCGCTGCCGCTCCACATTTCGACCACGTCCGTCGACCCCGAGACCGGCCTCGCCATCGCGGTGAACACGCTCGCCCTCGCCGGCAAGGAGTCCGGTCTCGACAAACCGATGATCGTGGCCGACGTCACCATCGCCGACGCCGACGACAAGTACTCTACCAGCCTCGGCAACCACTTCGTGCTCGTGCGGGTGAAGGAGCCCGGCGGCCCCTTTGTCGATCCCGATGCGCCCACCTTCAAGCGGAAGCTGAAGCAGATCGGCAACCAAGCCGAGCACAAGGGACTCGGCGGTTTCACCGCCGACGAGTCCCAGAAGATCACCCCGCATCGCGTCGATCCCGCCACCGCCGGCCTGCTCTTTGGCTTCCCCGTCGGCACCGTGATTCCGGACGGCGCCACGCGCCGCGGCGTGCTGCTCTTCAACCCGCCCACCGAGGGCGAGTGGGTGCTGGCGTTCCACGGCCGCGAACTCGCGCGGATCACCGCGCCGCTCGCCACTCCGCTGCCCACCTCCGACACCTTCCTCGTCGCCCGCCGACCCGCCTACCCGACACTCGACGACCGCAACGTGACCGTGCGCATCGAGAAGCTGGTGGCCGAGCGCGCCAAGGCCGGCGCGTTCAAGCACCTCGCCCGCGACAGCAAGACGGCCACGCCGAAGACCGACGAGTCCGGCGCCGCCATACCGGCCTCGCTCGAGCCGCCCCCGCTCACCGCCGCCGGCGCCGCCGCGTGGAAGGCGCTCCTCGCCGCCGACGAAGCCACGCTCTGGAAGACCATCGCCGCGCTCGGTGTCCAAGCCTCCACCGACAAACCCTGGGCCGTCCACCTCTCACCTGAAGCCGTGCTCACGCAGCGCTCCGGCGCGGTCTCCGACCTCGCCGATCTCGCGCGCCAGTGGTACGCCGCGCGCGGCATCGCCGTCACCACGCAGCAGACCGCACTCTCCGATTCCGGCAAACAGCGCCTGCGCACCCGGATTCCCTTTGGCGATCTGCCCGCACAGATCCCGCTGATTGCGACGCCACAAGGCACATGGACCGTGCCCTTCGCCACGCGCGACGCCGAGTCCGCCACCTTGCTCGCCGCCGCCGCGCCCACCGCGGCGAAGCCTGCACCGTCCTCCACACAGATCACCGTCTCCGTGCTCTGCACACCGATCGCCTCCAACGCCGCCGCGAAGATGGGCGACATGGGCAGCGCGCTCGCCGGTGGTGGCGGCGGCAACGAGAAGCGTTTCGTCCTCTGGAACGACTCGATCCCAACCGCTGCACTCTCGCGCGACGCCGTCGATCTCTTCCTCTTCGAAACCGGCGGCAAGGATCCCGAACTCCGCGCCCAACTCGAAGGCCCCGCCGGTACCGCCGACGGCAAAGCCGGCATCAAGACCCTGGAGTGGAAGCCCGTGCGCGAGCTCATCGAGATCCGCACGCCCGGCCAGAAGGTCCGCGTGCTCGAACGCGAACTCGGCGAAGCCCCGCTCGCCGGCACACTGCACAGTCTCGCGATCGCCGCACCCGATCTGCCCGCCGACTCCGCCGCCGCGCTTGCGCAGGCCTTCGCCGCGAAGAAGTCCGCCGAGATGCCCAACCACCGCTCCATCGCGCGCTGGCTCAACCGCACGCGTCTCGCGAAGTTCCTGACCGCGCAGACGCGTTGGGAGAAGAAGTCCGCCGCCGCCCTCGGCGTCGGCCTCTCCCGCGCCGCCGCGCCGCGCGTGCTCATCGCGACGGTCTCCGCCGCGCCCGACGGCAAGCTCCACCAGTCCTTCGACCTGCGGCAGAGCGAACCGCTCGTCGCCGGCGATCCCGCCGCGTGCAACTCGTTCCGCCTGATGAGCGGCCTCACCGCTTCCGCGTTCGAGGGCCGCACCACCGGCGGGCGCTCCGTCCTCGATTTCTGGAAGTCCCCCGACGACTTCATCGTCGTCTCGCCGAAGAAGCGCGGCCGCTTTGCCGCCGATCTCAAGACCAAGGGTTTCCCCGCCGCCGTCGTCGACCGCGTGAAATCCGGTCCCGAGCTCCTGCTCTTCTGCAAGTACCCCGTCGACTTCGGCGGCGAGCCGCTCTTTGGCTGGCTCGCGATCAACCCCACAACCTACGCCGTCACCTCCACGCTCTCCACCGGCGAGAATGGCGCACTGGAGACCGCGATCGTCGAGGCGATCCCCAATGCCCTCACCTACGTGATCGGCTTCATGGTCGGCGTCGACGCCTCAGTGTGGTCGGTCTCCGCGTTCTCTCTCGAGGGACTGCCCTACGAGGACGTGCTCGCCGAGGCCGAGAAGTTCGCCGCCGGCATCGCCGAGAACTTCAACGGCATCGGCGTCGAGCCCAAGGAGGTCGCGAAGGAGCTCTGGAAGCGTTTCAACCTCCTCGGCGCCGAATACATGGAAGGAGGCGAGAGCCACCGCAAGTTCGCCTCCGGCTACGCCGACGGCGTGAAGTACTACTTCGACCGCGCCCGCGGCAAGTAGAGCGAGGACCGTGCGGGCTCCGACTCCGCCCGCCCGCGCCGCCGCGGCGTCGTGCACTCCGCGGTTTCCTCCGGGTATTCGTTTGGCTCCGCCGACCGACTGGACACACTGCTACCCGCAGCCCCCACCTGCGCATCGCCCGTCTCACAACCCCGACCGCCCATGCGCTTTCCCCGGTTCCTCTCTGCGGCACTCGTTCTTATGTCCGTGCTCGCCTCCGCCCTCCCCGTCCGGGGCGAGCCCGCCGCCCCCGCCGCGATCGAACGCGGCCGGCCGCTCGAGTTCACGCTCACCCCCGAGGCACCCGAGCTGGAGCTGACCTTCGCCCACGACGCCAGCCGCCTCTTCGGCCTGCGTTTCGCCTCCGCCGATCCCGCCGCCGAGTTCGTGCTCGTCGCAGAGGCGCAATCCGAGTTCGGCGAATACCAGATCGGCAGCTCGTTGCAGTGGGAGTACCGCGGCAAACGCGCGCTCTCGCAACTCCTCGACCTGCTGCCCCAGTTCCCGACGACCTGGCGACTCAAGCTCACCCTCGACGGCGAGGCGGCGCGCACGTTCACCGTCGCTGTCGAGGACCAGGGCGCCGCGCCGGCGATCCGCTGGGCCGAACCGCCGGGCACGCTCGTCGTGCGCAACGTCGGCCAGACCGCGCTCACGGCCCGTCCCGAACCCGAGGCCGATCTGCGCCATCCGCTCTTCAACGACACCGAGGCCGTGCCCGACCTGACGCCGCAGGGCGACGCCGTCTTCCGCCTGCCCGCCGGCCTCTGGACGCTCCATAGCACCCCCGCCGCCGACGCCAAGGCGGCCGCCAACTCGCTCCAGTCCGCGCTCATCCCCGTCTCCAGCGGGGGCGAGACGATCGTCACCTGGCCGCAGATGCGGGCACTCGAGGGCGAGCAGTTGCGCGGGCTCAACGAGCTTCAGCTGCGCGAGGCCTCGGCCGACGGCCCGCTCGGCCGCGTGCTCATCGCCGCGCCGATGTTTCCCGAGGCGCCCGCGCCCGCATCCGTGCGGTTGGTCGAGGGCGGCGCCCCGGGAGAGGTTGTCTCCGTCGATGCGGTACCGGCAAAGCTCCATGTCGTGGTGGCGTTCGACTCGTCGCTCTCGATGCGGAAGATCTTCCCGCAGGCGCAGGCCGCCGCGCTGCGTTTCGTCGAAAACCTGCCGCCCGAGAGCACGGTCGAGTTCATCGATTTCGACACCAAGATCCGCGACCTGCCCAGCGCCGACCGCGCCGCGCTGCTCGCCGCCATCGGCGAGATCAAGGCCGACGGCAGCACCAAACTCTACGACTCCATCCTGCGCGGACTGGCCAAGTGCGCCGGCCACCGCCGCAGCGCGCTCGTCGTCTTCACCGACGGCTTCGACGGCCGCGTCGACGATCCCGGCTACGGCAGCCGCGCCAACGAGGAGCAGGTCTTCGCCGCCGTGAAGAACGCGACCACGCCGCTCTTCACCATCGCCTACGGCGAGAAGCCCGACGAGAAGACGCTCCAGCGCCTCGCCACCGACTCCGGCGGCGCCTACTTCCGCGCCCAGGCCGAGAGCATCGAGAACGTCTTCGACCGTATCCGCGGACTGGTCGACCGCGACTACCGCATCACCTACCGTCGCCCCGCCAAGGTCGCGCCGAGCAACACCCCGGTCATCACCGTCGTGCTCGACGTCAGCGGCTCGATGGACATGGACCCGTCCGACCCGTCCTGCGGCCACCGCATCGAGCCCGCCAAGGACCTGCTGCGCGAGTTCTTCGGCCGCCTGCCGCGCGGCAGCGTCGTGCAGTTCGTCACCTTCTCCGGCGACGTCGACGTCGTACAGGTCCCCACCGCCGATCCCGACCGCCTGCTGCGCGCGCTCGCCCCCATCGTCGCCGACGGTTTCACCGCCACCCTCGAAGCCACCCAGGTCGCCCATGATTCCCTCGCCGCGATCCCCTCGCGCAATCGCTACCTGCTCTTCATCACCGACGCCGCCCTCGCCGTCGACGATGACGACCGCGAGCTCTTCGAGCGGTTGCTGGCCGGCTTCAAGCAGCTCGACGTGCGCTCGCTCTGGGTCGGCATGGTCGACGAGCCCAACAAGGAGCCCTTCGTCCACGCTGCCGCGCTCTCGGGCGGCGAATACGTGGTCAGCCCCGGCCCCGAGTCGCTCTCCCGCGCCCTCGCCTCGCTCGAGCAACGCCTCGGACAGCCGGCGGACACCGCCAAGGAACTCGCCGTCGAGGTGCTCATCGAGAAACCCGACTCGCGCGGCGAGCCCCACCTCTACGGCGGCAACGGTCTCTTTCCCCTGCCCCTGCCGCCCGTCACCGAGACCCTCGGCGTCGGCTGCCTCACCGCCACGCTGCACGCGCAGCCGACCGGCGAATACGCCGCCATGCCCGCTCCGGCGGAGTCCGCCGCCGAGACCGGCACATCCACCAACGGCACCGCCGCCGCACCCGGCGCGCCCGCCGCGCTCGAGCACAACCGGATGAAACTCGAGGCCACCGCGCGCAACGATGCCGTCGAGATCGCCGTCGCGGAGGTCCGCCTGTATTCCCGCCTGCACGGCATCGAGGCGCCGGTCGGCCACCGTTTCGTCGAACTGCACCTCACGTTCACCGACATCCTTCCCGCGCAGCAGGTCGTCATTCCCGACAAGGGCGCCGCGCACCCAGCCAACTGGGTCGCCACCGGCAAGCTCAAGGGCCGCACCGTCACCGCCGTGCCGCCGTACCTGATCCCCGACGTGGCGCACCACCTCTTCCTGCGCTGGAACGACGGCACCGAGCATCCGCCCTCGCCCGTCTCTGTGCTCGACCCCGAGCCGCTCTTCCTGCCCGGCGATCCGTCGTTGCTCGTCAACCCCGGCCAGCCGCGCACCGGCCGGCTGGTCTTCCTCGTCGGGGGCGAGAACCTCAAACAAGCGTCGCTGCATCTCTACGACACTGCGTACAAGCACTGCGACCTCCCGCTCGTCGGCCCGCTCGCGCCGCGACCGAAACCGCTGACCGCGCTGCCGACCGTCGCCACCGGGAAACTCTCCGAGACCTTCGTGCTCCACCTCCTCGGCTCCGCCGACTCCGCGGCGCCCCTCGGCGGCGTCGCCCCGGGCGAGCGTCACCTTTTCCGCACCGTGCAGCTCGGTTTCGAGTCGCAGGTGCAGGCACTGCTCGCGCTCGATCCGGCCGCGCGCTTCGAGCTCCTGCTCGGCACCGCGGAGGGTCCGCTGGCCACGCCGCTCGCCCCGCTCACCGACCTGCTGCCCGGCGGGCTCTACCGCCCGGCCTCGCTCGCGCCCGGCTCGCACAACCGTTTCCAGCAGGTCTATTTCCTCCCCGCCGCCCTCGCTGCCGCGCCCGCCGCGCTCGCCGTCGAGCTCAAGGGCGACGACCTCGTGCTCCCGTTCGGCCCGCCGCTCCCGACCACCCGTGTCGACGTCCCCTTCGACCCGACCGACGGCGTGGCGATTCGCGTCAACCGCTTCGCCACCGCAGCGGGTTCCGAATACGCCGACCGGCCGCTGCTGGTGGCCGACATCACCATCGCCGACGCCCCGGACGGCTTCTCGACCTCGATCGCCGAGCTGTTCCACCTCAGCCGCGTGGCCGTGCCCGGCGGCCCCTTCGAGGACCCGATCTACGGCCCGGCCCGGCTCAAGCCCATGCAGTACGAAGGCTCCGAGCAGAGCAAAGGCCTCGGCGGCTTCGCCGGCGACGAATTGCTCAACTTCCGTCCGCAGGGCATTCTCGACGACACCGCCGCGCGCCTCTTCGGCCTCGGGCCCGACGCCGTGATCCCCGACGGCGCCACGCGCCGTTTCATCCTCCTCTTCAACCCGCCCACCGAGGGCGAGTGGGTGCTCTCGTTCCACGGCCGCGAGCAGGCGCGCTTCATCGCCCCCGCCACGGCGCTGCCGCCGGAAGAGCACTGGCTGCTCGTGAAACGTCCCGAGTATCCGCAGCTCAACACCAGCGGGGTCGACGCCGAGATCGCCGAACGCGTGGGCGCCCTCGAGGCCTCCGGCCATTTCGACCGGCTCCGCCGCGAGGCGCAGCCGCCCTCGCCCGTCGCCGACGAAAGGGGCCACATCCTGCCCGCCCCACTCGCCCCGCCGCGCCTGACCGCCGCCGGCGAGGCCGCGCTCGCCACACTGCTCGCCGCCGATGAAGCCACACTCTGGCGCACCGTCGGCGCCCTCGGCCGCGATCCCGCCCCACTTCGCGCCGACCCGTGGGCGGCCCAACTTGGCGTCGAGGCCGTGCTCACCCAGGGCCACGGGACCCCGGCCGAACTCGCCCACCTCGCGCGCCGCTGGTTCCAGGAACACGGCGCGAAGGTCGAGACACTGTCCTCAAACCTCACCGACAAGGGCCGCGCCGCCTTCGCGAAGCTCTGCCCGCACGCCCCGGCGCCGGACGCCGTGCCGTTGCTCCGCGTGGGCGACACCACCTGGGCGTTCCCCTTCGCCCGCCGCGCCGAGGAGCTCGCCGGCTGTTTCGCCCGCGAGCCCGAGCCGGCGGCGCAGGACCCGGCCCGCGTGCGCATCACGGTCTCGGTTACATGCCGGCCCTCCGGCAAGACCGCCGCCAGCCATCTGGCCGACTTCTCCGCCGCGCTCGGCGGCGGCGAGTCCGACGAAAGCACCACCTTCACGCTCTGGGACGACCACCTGCCGCTCGGCCTGCTCTCCCGCGACCCGCTCGACCTGTTCTTCTTCGAGGAGCGGGGCAAGCTGGCCGCGCAGCTCGAGACCGCCGACGAGCGCCGCACCGTGCGCAGCGATGTCGACCTGCGGGAGTGGCAGCCGGTGGCGGAGACGATCACGTTCCACGGCCCCGGGCTGCCCAACGTCGTCTTCCAGCGCGACCTCGCCGGCGCCGAACTCGCCGGCACCTACCACTGCCTGGCCCTCGGCGCGCCCGACCTGCCCCGCGACGCCGCGGCCGCACTCGCCCGGACCTGGGCCGCGGCCCGCACCGCGGAGACCCCCAACCACCGCTCGATCGTGCGCTGGCTCGGGCGCCAACGGATCGCCACCTTCCTCGCCGGGCAGACGGACTGGGAACGCCGCAAGGCCGCCGCGCTCGGCCTGAAACTCTCGCGCGCCGACTCGCTGCGGGCGCTCGTCTTCACCGTCGCCGGCGGGGCCGCCGGCACGATGCGCCAGTCCTTCGACCTCGCCGCCAGCGAGCCCGCGCCGCTCGGGCCCGAGCGCGCCGCGAAAGCGTTCCGCGCGATGCAGGGCCTGGCCGACACCGCCCTCGAAGGCGGCCCGCTCGGCGCGCGTTCGGTCACCGACCTCTGGCGCAAACCGCAGGACTATCTGCTGATCGCCCCCGAGCGCCGCGCCGAGCTCGCCGAGGCCTTCGCATCGCAACCCGCGATGCCCGCCGAGCTGCGCCGTCGCCTCGCCGAAGGACGCGAATACCTGCTCTTCGCCAAGGACCCCGTCGAACTCGCGGGCCGGCCGGTCTGGGGCTGGCTGGAGATCGACCCGCGCACGTGCGCCGTGCGCTCGGTCCTCTCGAGCGGCGAGCACGGCAGCATGGTCGAGACGCTAGTGGCCGAATACGTTCCGGACGCCGCGTCGTACACCCTCGGCTTCATGGTCGGTGTCGACGCCTCGGTGTGGTCGGTCTGCTCGTTCACGCTCGAAGGGCTCGACTACGCGGCGGTGATGCAGCAGGCCGAGGCCTTCGCGCAGGAGCTGGCCAAACGGTTCAACAACATCTCGGAGGACCCGAAGATCCAGCTCGGCGAGGGCGTGGTGATCACCCGCGAGGGCGTGAAGTTCAACGACGACGGCGAATCGAACTTCCGCAGCTTCGTCGACGGCTACAACGCCGGCGTCGCCTACTACTTCGGCCAGGCCGGCGGCTGATTGCGACGCGGACCGCGCGTGGCAAGGCCCGCGCAAAATGCAACAGGCCGCCCGCACGGGACGGCCTGTTGCAGAGAGCCCGGCGACGGTGGGCCGCTCAGTGTTTGAAGTGGCGGATACCGGTGAAGACCATCGCCATGCCGCGCTCGTCGGCGGCCTTGATGACCTCCTCGTCGCGCACCGAGCCACCGGGCTGGATCGCGGCCGTGGCGCCCGCGTCGGCCGCGGCGATCAGGCCGTCGGCGAACGGGAACAGGGCCTCGGAGGCGACGATGCTGCCCTTCAGGCTCAGGCCGGCCTCGCCGGCCTTCCACACCGCGATGCGCGAGCTGTCGACGCGCGCCATCTGGCCGGCGCCGACGCCGAGGGTCTGCTCGCCCTTCGCGTAGATGATGGAGTTCGACTTCACGTGCTTGCCGACCTTCCAGCCGAAGAGCAGGCCGGCCCACTCCTCCTCCGTGGGCTGGCGCTTGGTGACGACCTTGAACGACTTCACGTCGCCCAGCGTCGTGTCGCGATCCTGCACGAGCACGCCGCCGACGACCGAGCGGACCTCGAGGAGGTTCTCGGCGCCGGGCGCCTGCTTGGCGATCATGAGCCGTAGGTTCTTCTTCTTGGCGAAGATCGCGCGCGCCTCGTCGGTGAACGCCGGGGCGATGATCACCTCGGTGAAGATCTCCTTGATCTGCTCGGCGAGATCGGCGCCCAGGGTCTGGTTGACGACGATGATGCCGCCGAACGGCGCCTGCTTGTCGGTGGCGTAGGCCTTGTGCCAGGCCTCGAGCAGCGAGTCGGCACTGCCGACGCCGCAGGGGTTGGTGTGCTTGAGGATCGCCACCGTCGGGCGCTGGAACTCGCCGATCAGGTAGGTGGCGGACGTGATGTCCAAGATGTTGTTATACGAGAGCTCCTTGCCCTGGAGTTGCTCGAAGTGGTCGTAGAACCGGCCGTAGAGCGCCGCCTTCTGGTGCGGGTTCTCGCCGTAGCGCAGGCCAGAGGCCTTCGGCAGGCTCAACTCGTAGCGCGCCGGGAAGCCGGCGATGGCGTCGACATCCGGCTCCTCGACCTGCTTGGCGAGGTAGGCGGCGATCGCGCGGTCGTAGGAGGAGGTGCGCTCGAAGACCTTCAACGCGAGCTTCCGGCGCAGGGCGTGCATCTTCTTCTCGTCGGCGAGCGTGGCGATCACCGCGGTGTAGTCGTCGGGGTCGCAGACGACGGTGACCGACTCGTGGTTCTTGGCCGCGCTGCGCAGCATGGACGGACCGCCGATGTCGATGTTCTCGATGGCGTCCTCGAAGCTCACATCGGGCTTCGCGACGGTCGCCTCGAACGGGTAGAGGTTCACCACGACAAGATCGATGAGGGCGATGCCGTGCTCCTTAGCCTGGGCGAGGTGGTCGGCCTTGTCGCGGCGGCAGAGCAATCCGCCATGGACTTTCGGATGCAGAGTCTTCACGCGGCCCTCCATGATCTCCGGGAAGCCGGTGTGGGCACCCACCTCCGTGACCGGCAGGCCGGCCTGCTGCAGGAGCTTGGCGGTGCCGCCGGTCGAAAGGATGCGGTAGCCGTGCTGCTGCACGAGGGCCTTGGCGAAGTCGACCAGGCCGCGTTTGTCGCTGACGGAGATGAGCGCGAGCTTTTCCATATGCCGCAGTTCTCCGGGGCGGGAAAAACGACGGCAATCCCAAAGGCGGGGCGTCGGTGGCGCGCCCCTGGCGAAAGCCCCCATTCGCGCCGTGGCGGAAGCCCCCAGCGGGGTTGGGGCCGTCGCCTCATTTGGGGCCGGGCGGCTTAATTCCCGTCGGGGCGGTACGATCGCCTACTTCGAAATACGATGACCACGTCCACTCCAGTCCAAAGCCCGGCGAGCTATCTTCCGATGGCCACCGTTGCGCCCCTCGGAGCCGACGCGACGCCGAGCGACCAGAAGGTGAATCCGATTCCACGGTTGCCGAGCCGGCCCAACCTCTCCCGCCAGCCATGGGAGGAGGAGCCGATCGACTACACCGTCTATCTCCCGTCCAGAAAGGACGAGGATATCGGTCCGACGTACTCGCAGTTGAATCCGGCCAAGGTGCGCCGCTCCGTCTGAAGCTCGGTGTCGGCGCCCGGCTGCGCCGCGACGATTTGCGCCAACTGCGGACTAGACTCGCCGCAGCGGGCGGGCAGCATCGCCGTCCATGCCTGCGACGACCTTCACCATCGCCAACCAGAAAGGCGGTGTCGGCAAGACCACCACGGCCATCAATCTCGCGGCGGCCCTCGCCGCGCAGAAGATTCCGACTCTGCTGATCGACCTCGATCCGCAGGGCAACGCCACCAGCGGGCTGGGCGTGGAGCGCGCCGAGGGCCGCAGCGTCTATCGTCCCCTCCATGGCGAGGGCTCGGTGGCCGACATGATCGTCGAGACTTCCCTGCCCCACCTCTGGCTGCTGCCCTCCGAGGAGGACCTCGCCGCCGCGGAGATGGAGCTGGCCCAGACGGAGAACTATCTGCAGCGCCTGCGCCTTTGTCTCCAACCGCTGCACGACTCCGAGCGCTTCCGCGCCATCATCATCGACTGCCCGCCCGCGCTCGGAATGCTCTCGATGAATAGTCTCGCCGCCGCCGACTACCTCCTGATCGCGCTGCAGTGCGAGTACCTTGCGCTCGAGGGTCTCGGCCAGATCCTCAAGGTCGTCCAGCGCCTCAAGGACGCCGGCGTGAACCCCAAGCTCGAAGTCGGCGGTGTGGCCATGACGATGTACGACATCCGCACCAAGCTCGCCCGCCAGGTCGTCGACGAGGTGCGCCGCCACCTGCCCGACAAGATCTTCGAGAGCGTGATCCCGCGCACCGTGCGCCTGAGCGAGGCGCCCAGCTTCGGCAAGACCATCTTCGCCTACGACCCCACCAGCCCGGGTGCCACAGCCTACAAGAACCTCGCGAAGGAAGTCATCGCGCGTTTCGGGCTGAAGTGAAGGCGG
>JAEWNN010000006.1 GCA_023457035.1 Verrucomicrobiota bacterium | reverse complement strand
TTCGAGAAGTAGGGCGTGATCTTGAGCACCGAATCGTCGCCGAACTTGTGCTCGAACACGGCGTTGAAGCTGTAGGTGTCGCCGAATTTGCGCCGCTGCAGCACCGCGTTGGTGATGTTCCGGGTGCCGGATGTGCCGGAGGTCACCGTGTCGCCGACGATGGTCGAGTTGGTGCCGAGATCGAAGCGCAGGTAGCGCTGCGAGAAGATCAGGTCGTAGTTGTACCACGCGGCGCCGAGGGCCAACTTCGTGTCCTCGGTGAACTTGAAGTCGAGTTTTCCGGCCAGCGACTCGCGATGCGTGAGCTTCTGCTCATCGGCGATGTCGAAGCGGGTCAGCACGGGCGTGCCGGCGGTCAGCGAGTAGGTCGAGATCTGGCGGGGCGCGTCGTCGTATTTGTCCGAGTACCGGTAGCTGAGGTTGAAGCCGACCTTGTCCGTGATCTTGCGTGCGTAGTTCACGTCGAGGTTCGGGCGGACGGTGGCGTGCTTCGAGGTGCCCCAGATGCCGTCGGTCGCCTTGAAGAGCTTGTAGTTGGAACCCGGGCCGCCGAGGGAGAGGTCGTAGGAGATGCGTTGGACTTCGTCGTTGTCGAACGCGCTCTTGGTGATGGCGTTCACGTAGCCGCCGGTCGAGGTGGCGGGCAGATCGGGCGTGACGGTCTTGAAGATCTCGTAGGTCTCGACGTTGTTCGAGGCGACCTGTTCGAGCTCGAAACGGCGGGTGAGGGAGTTGGAGGAGCCGCTGGCCACCGGGGTGTTGTCGACGGTGATGGTCGTGAAGGCCGAGGACAGGCCGCGCAGGGAGACGCCGCGGGCGTCGTTCACGTTGTAGTCGATCGAGACGCCGGGAAGAAACTTCAGGTACTCGCCGACGTTGCCCTCGCTGATCGGGCCGAACTGATCGCCGGCCGCGACGATCTTGCTCTGCACGGCCACCTTTTGGAGCACGACGGCCTGAGCCATGCCTTCGCGGGTGCCCGTGACGGTGAAATCCTCCAACCGGACGATCTCGGGGTTGAGCCTGACCATGGCCGTCGCCGTCTCGCCGGCGGCCACGGTGACCGCGGTCTTGGCCGACTCCATGCCGAGGTAGTTGACCACGACGGTGTGCTCGCCCGCCGGCACTCCGGTGAACTGGAACACGCCGTCGCGGCTGGCGTTCGTGCGCAAACCGGTGCCTTGGAGCGACACCTCGGCGCCTTCGAGGTATTTGCCGGTGGCGGCGTCCACCACCCGGCCGGTGAGCCTGCCGGCGCCCTGGGGCGCGGTGGCGGGCGTGGCGGGCGCCGGCGTTTGCGCCGCGACCGGAGCCGGGAGGGACAACACCGCGAGCAGGGACAGCAGCGCGGCGGCGGGGCGGAGCGGATTGCATCCAGGACTGTGTGACGCCGGCTGGGCGATGGCGCAGGCGAAGCGCCGACGGGAACGGGGGGTATTCATCGTGCTGAGCATATTAGGGTTTCGGGTCGGATCTCCGCCCCCGGGGGACGACCCGTCGAGTGGGGAGGAGGCGACGGGAGGGGCGGAACGTTCAGGGGTGATATGTTTCACTAATGAACTTGTCTTTCATATCTGAACTATTACGCCCTTGCGCAACATAAAAAATGGCGCCCCGTCGGCCTTTGCGCTTCGCTCCTCCACTCTCCGCCATGCCTTCCTCGAGCCCTCGCCGCTCCTCTCCCGCCGCCGGCGGGCCGGACGAGCGCTATGTCATCCCCAATCTGCGCAACGCCTGCCGCATCCTCAAGCTACTGGGCGCGCACCCCGACGGTCTCAAAACCGCCGAACTCGCCCGCGACCTCGGCATCCCGGTCACGACCACCCTGCGGATCATGACCACGCTGCATCTCGACGGCTTCGTGCGCAAAGCCGCCGGTCGTTATGAACTCGGCCCTGTGCTCATCCAGTTGGGCACCGCCGCCCTCGCGGGTACCGAGATCCGCGACCTCGCCCTGCCGGTCCTGCAACGGCTCACCGAAACCTCCGCCGAGACCGCCCATCTGGCGATCCCCTGCGACGACCGCTCCCTCATCGTCGCCGTCCAAGACAGCCCGCACCCGCTGCGCGCCGCCTCCCGCCCCGGTTATCTGGCCGAGCTTCACTGCTCTTCCACGGGCAAGATCTTCCTAGCCTACTTGCACGCCCAGCGTCTCGCCGAAGTGTTGCCCGCCGCTTCGCTCATCGCCCGCACCCCCCACACGCTCACCTCCTTCGCGAAACTCAAACGTGAGGTCGAGCTCACCCGCACCCGCGGCTTCAGCCTCGACGACGAGGAGTACCACCCCGGCGTTCGCTGCGTCGCCGCCCCCGTCTTCGGTTCCGACGGCCGGGTGGTCGCCGCCATTGGTATCACCGCCTCGATGGTGCGCTTCACCCCGGAACGCATCCCCGAGATGGCCGGAAAGGTGAAAACCGCCGCCGCCGAACTCTCGGCTCTGCTCGGCTACACCGGAACCCCGGCCTGAGCCGGCCACCGCGCCGTTCAACGTCCCCCGAGTCCGCACTCCCGGCGACGCCACGCTTCCGCTACCACCGGCCCCTTTCCGCCGCCCTTTCCCAGAACCCTCCAACTCCTCCCTCCAACGTGAACAACGGTCTCACCATTCCCGCTACCGGAGCCCTCGATTTCCTCTCGCTCGGCGCGCTCGTCCATCGCCTCGACCCCGGCGTGATCCCCTTCCGTAAGGCCAACCACTGCGACATCCACGTCAGTGGCGGCGAGTTCAACGTCTCGGCCAACCTCTCCGACTGCTTTCGCCTGAAGACCGGCGTCGCCTCCGCGATGGTCGACTACCCGATCGGCGACCTCATCGCCGAACGCGTGCGCGCCATGGGCGTCCAGCCCTTCTACAAGAAGTTCAAGCATGACGGCGTGCGCGGCCCCAACATGGCGACCGTCTACTCCGACCGCGGCCAGGGCGTGCGCGCCCCGGTGGTGTTCTACAACCGCTCCAACGAGGCCGCCGGCCAGCTCAAGAAGGGCGACTTCGACTGGGCCCAGATCTTCGGCGCCGGCGTGCGCTGGTTCCACAGCGGCGGCATCTTCGCCGCGCTCTCCGAGACCACCGGCGAACTCATCGTCGAGGCCATGCAGGCCGCGAAGAAGGCCGGCGCGATCACGTCATTTGACCTCAACTACCGCCAGAAGCTCTGGGACATCTGGGGCGGCCAGTCCAAGGCGCTCGATGTGCTCGGCCGCATCGTCCAGCACGTCGACGTGCTCGTCGGCAACGAGGAGGATCTCCAGAAGGGCCTCGGCATCGAGGGCCAGGATGTCGAGGCGAAGTCCAAGCTCGATCCCACCGCCTTCTACGCCGTGATCGACAAGGCCGTGAAGAAGTTCCCGAACGTGAAGGCCGTCGCGACCACGTTGCGCGAAGTGCACTCCACCAACCGCCACACCTGGGGCGCCGTCGCCTGGATCAACGGCCAGACCTTCCAATCGCCGATGTGCGAGCTCGACGTCATCGACCGCGTCGGCGGCGGCGACGGCTACGCGGCCGGCTTCATCTACGGCCTGCTCAGCGGCCTGTCCGAGCAGGAAGCCGTCAACCTCGGCTGGGCCCACGGCGCGCTGCTGACGACCTTCCCCGGCGACACCACCATGGCGACCGTCGAGCAGGTCAAAGCCTTCGCCAAGGGCGGGTCCGCCCGCATCCAGCGCTGACGCGCGCAGTTCCGTTCTCCTGCGGGGCCGCCGCATTCTCCGGCCCCCCGCCACGAATGCACCTCAACATCCCCGAACAGACGATGTCCGTTGATGGATCAGAGACGCCGGAGATGCCGCCACCCATCCCGCCCATGCCGGCGGGCTGGAACCTCACCCTCCTCGACCTGATGAACGAGGTCGAGACCGGCAAGCGACGCACCCTCCAGGAGCCGGAGACAAGCTGGGCGCTGGAGTACGAGCGTAGCCAGCTCCCCGCCGGTATCCGGTTTCCACACAAGGGCGATGTCTATGAAGCCCGGGCCGACACCGCGCTCGATTTTCATGTCGCGTGGGGCCGTGGACCGTCCACCTGCGAAGGCCGTGGTGTGCTGCTGCGGGGCGAACGAGTGCGGGTGGCGATGGAGCCGCGTGATGCGCGGCCGCTTCTGGTCCATGCCGACGTCGTCGATTCTGGGGAGGCGGAGCGGCGGATTGTGCCCGCCGAAGATCGCGACGATCCGCAATACTCGGGTTTCTTCTTCTCCATCCGCACTGTGGAGCTGCACCGGAACTTCGTTCTGGTCTCCACCGCCGAAGCGGAAACCTAGTCCCGTACCACGAAGCTCCCCTCCCATGCTCTACTACGCCCGCGGCTCCGTCTCCACCGTCTTCACCCCGGCCGATCTTCGCGCCGGTCTCCATGAGGCGCTCGCCAAGCTCGGCGCCCGCAAGCGCGTGCTCGCCATCCCGCCCGACTTCACGCGCTTCCATTCCCGCGCCGGCGAGCTCACCCGCTACGCCTTCGACTACTACGGCGCGCAGCTCACCGACATCCTCCCAGCCCTCGGCACGCACTCGCCGATGACGTCCGAGCAGATCCACGAGATGTTCCCGGGCGTGCCGGAGGAACGCTTCCGCGTCCACAACTGGCGCACCGGCATCACCACCCTCGGCACCGTGCCGGCGGAGTTCGTGAGGGAAGTCTCCGGCGGCGCGGTCGAGTTCTCGTGGCCCGCGCAGGTCGCCAACCTCCTCGCCACCGGCGGCCACGATCTCGTGCTCTCCATCGGCCAGGTCGTGCCGCACGAGGTCATCGGCATGGCGAACTACAACAAGAACATCTTCGTCGGCACCGGCGGCTCCGAGGGTATCAACAAGAGCCACTTCGTCGGCGCCGCTTACGGCATGGAGCGCATGATGGGCCGGGCCGACACGCCCGTGCGCCGGATTCTCAACTACGCCGGCGAGCGCTTCACCAAGCACCTGCCGATCGTCTACGTCCACACCGTCGTCGGCCGCGACGCCACCGACGGCCAGCTGAAGGTCCGCGGCCTCTTCGTCGGCGACGACCAGGAGGTGTTCAACCAGGCCGCGAAGCTCTCGCTCGAGGTGAATTTCCAGATGCTCGACGAGCAGATCACGAAGGCCGTCGTCTACCTCGATCCCTCCGAGTTCAAGAGCACGTGGCTGGGCAACAAGGCGATCTACCGCACCCGCATGGCGATGGCCGACCGCGGGCAACTCATCATCCTCGCGCCCGGGCTGAAGGAATTCGGCGAGGACCACGAGATCGACCGTCTCATCCGCAAGTACGGCTACCACGGCACGCCGCAGACCCTCGCCGCCACCAAGGCCAACGCCGAGTTGCAGCAGAACCTCGGCGCCGCTGCCCACCTCATCCACGGCTCCAGCGAGGGCCGCTTCGACATCACGTATTGCCCCGGCAACCTCAGCCGCGGGGAGATCGAGGGCGCCGGTTTCCAGTACGCCGACCTCGCGACGATGACGCAGCGCTACGATCCCGCGAAGCTCAAGGACGGCTGGAACACGATGCCCGACGGCGAACGCATCTTCTACATCTCGAACCCCGCCATCGGCCTCTGGGCCTTTAGGGGCCGCTTCGAATACTGAAGAGCCGGCAAATCTGGGACTCAGGAACTCAGGAACGATCCCGTAACTGAACGGCGGAGCCGTTCAGCCGAGCCTGAGAATCTGGAACTCACGAAAGCCGGAACGACCCCAGTTGCGAAGTAGCACCTTAGTTGCCGTCCACCCACGGGCCGGGGAAGTCGAAGACCCATTCGTAACGGCAAGGTACTGTCTTCCCCCCTTTTTTTGCCGCAGCGAAACGTGACCGTTTCGCTGCTTCGAGCGCAGCTTTGGCGAAGTCCGGATTCGTTGCCTTCGTCTGGAAGTCTTTTGCGGTGCCTTTGGCGTCGAGCGTAAAGCTTACGACGGCCTGCCCGCTTGTGTGATTGGCGCGTAGTGACTTCGGATACTTGGCTACCGCCATGACATGGGGCATCGGGGCCTTGTCGAAGTCGCCATAGAGCTTGGCCGTTACGACTACAGTTCCATCTTCGAGAGTGGAGGTCATCTCCCGCGTTGGTTTCTCGAGGGTCGCAGATGCCGGCTCTTCTGCGCGGCAGGCAAGGGCACAGATGCAGATCAGCAGGAGTGAGGCTAAGGAGGTGTTTCGTGAGCTCATGAGGGGCGTGGGCTGTTTGGTGGCTGTGTATTGATGAATCGGGTCTGTAAGCCCTGACTCCAATAGATTGTGGCCGATGGGAGCACCCTGGTCCACGCGCAAATGGATCCTCTGCATTCCGAGTCGCGTTCGGCTACTACCGTCCGGTTTCCGTTCCTGATTTCCTGAGTTCCAGATTCTCTCCGTCCCGTCTGACTGCCTCACCTCCCCGCTTCCTTCGCCTGCAGCGCGGCGAGCTGCTGCGGGTAGGTCTTGGTCGCGATCTCGTTCCAGAGTTCGGCGCCCTCGATGCCGCAGCGCGACGGGATGAACACCGGGTCGAGGCCCTGCTTCCGCTGTGCCTCGTAGTCGCGCAGCGTCGCGATGCCGGGTTTCGCGAACATCCTCGTGCCGTTGCAGCGCCCCGATCACGCCGCCCGCATTCTCCCGATCATCCGCCACAATCCGCACCCGATCATTCCCCGCTGTCATGCCCTGTTCATGTCAGCTTACCCATCGTCCCGCACCAATAAAACCACCACCCCGCTCACGCCGCCGGCGGTGTCACTCGATAGGTGTTCTCGCCGCCGACCATGCCGACGCCGGGCACGCCTTTCTCCGGCTCGACCCCGAGCACCATGTCCGCCGCCAACAGCCCCCCGTGGCCGCGGAGCGCGGAGTTGAATCTCGGCCAGCCGACCGACACGCTGCGCGCTCCAACTCCACCCCCTTCCCCTATCCCCATGAGAACATTGCTTCCCGCCTGCGCCCTCCTCGGCGCCTTCGTCGTGCTGCACGCCGAGCCCCAGCCGCCGTCCCTCAAGGCCGCCGCCCAGGGGCGCTTCCTCGTCGCCGCCGCCATCAACGAGAAGGTCATCCTCGGCACCGACCAGGAGTCGGTCGCGCTGTTCGACCGCCATTTCGACGCCGTCTCGCCCGAGAACTGCCTGAAATGGGAATCCGTGCATCCCGAGCCGGACCGCTACGACTTCTCCGTCGCCGACCGCTACGTCGAGTTCGGCACCCAGCGCCACCTCAACATCCTCGGCCACACCCTGATGTGGCACTACCAGACGCCGGACTGGGTCTTCAAAAACGCCGACGGCTCCCCCAAGACCGCCCCGCAGCTCCTGGCGACGCTGCGCGAGCACATCCGCACCGTGGTGGGCCGCTACAAGGGCCGGATCACCGGTTGGGACGTGGTCAACGAAGCCGTCGCCGACACCGGCGGTATCCGCACCGACCTCCCGTGGTACCGGATCCTGGGCGAGGAGGGCATCATCGAGGCGTTCCGCTCCGCGCACGAGGCCGATCCCGGCGCCGAACTCTACTACAACGAGTACTGCCTGTGGTTTCCGGAGAAGCGCAAGACGGTGATCGAGCTGGTCAACCGTATCCGCGCCTCCGGGCTGCCCGTGCATGCCGTGGGCCTGCAGGAGCACTGCGCGATCGGCAGCCCGACGCCCCAGCAGGTGGACGAGACGATCGCGGCCTTCGCCCAGGCCGGCATCAAGGTGCAGATCACCGAGCTCGACGTGAGCGTGCTGCCCCGACCCGACAACTACTACGGGGCCGACATCGCGCATCTCCAGGAACACCGCGCCGAGCTCGATCCCTACCGCGAGGGCCTCACCGCCGCCCGGCAGCAGGAACTCGCCGCCTACTACGCCGCGCTCTTCGCCGTGTACCGCCGCCACGCCGCGAGCATCAAGCGCGTCACCTTCTGGGGCCTGACCGATGCCGACACCTGGCTGGGCGACTGGCCGATCAAGGGCCGCCGCGACCACCCGCTGCTCTTCGACGCCCAGCACCAGCCGAAGCCGGCCTACGACGCCGTCATCAAGGCGCTCTCTGCGCCGTAGCGGCTGGCGGGTCGCCACGCGCCCCGCCGCTACGACAAGTCCAGTTTCGGGTGGCTGTTGGTATGATCCCAGATTCCGAAGACGACATAAGGTAACGAAGGAAACAAAGGCACTGCGGACCCACGGAGATGAGCGCCACTGGCCGGGCGGAGTTCCCTTCATCTGCCAGATGAAGACCGAGACCACGGATTGTGTTATCCAACTCGTTCACACTTCGTTCTCTTCGTTACCTTCTGTCGGGTCCAACTGCGCTTTTCGTGAGGACGCGGACCTTGGGACGCTGTTGCGCGCCCTGGAGGAGCAACGCCTTCAGTTGGCGGCCGGGGCTTCGAGACCGCGGCGCTCGAGCAGGGGCTGCAGCTCGGGGTCGCCGCCGCGGAAGGCGCGGTAGAGCTCCATCGCCTCGGCGCTGCCGCCGCGGGAGAGCACCAGCGCGCGGAAGCGGTCGCCGTTGGCGCGCTGCAGGCCGCCGTTGCGCTTGAACCACGCGACGGTGTCGGCGTCGAGCACCTCGGCCCAGATGTAGGAGTAGTAGCCGGCCGAGTAGCCGCCGGCGAAGATGTGGTTGAAGTAGGTGCTGCGGTAGCGCGGCGGCACGGGCGCGAAGTCCATCCCGGCGCGCCGGAGCGCGGCAGCCTCGAAGGCGAGCACACCGTCGGCCTCGGGCACCTCGGCGGGGGTGAGGCGATGCCAGGCCTGGTCGAGCAGGGCCGCGGCGAGGTACTCGGTGGTGGCGTGGCCTTGATTGAACTTCGCGGCGGCCGTGATCTTCGCGACCAGCTCGGCCGGAAGCGGCGCGCCGGTCTGGTGGTGCTTGGCGTAGTGGGCCAGCACCTCGGGCCAGGTCGCCCACATCTCGTTCACCTGCGAGGGGAACTCCACGAAGTCGCGCGGCACGCTCGTGCCCGAGAAGCGCGGATACTGCACGGCGGAGAAGAGCGAGTGCAGGTTGTGGCCGAACTCGTGGAAGGCGGTGATGACCTCGTCCAAGGTGAGCAGCGTGGGCTCGCCGGCGGGCGGGGGCGGGACGTTGAGGTGCAGCCCGATCACCGGGTGCGTGCCGCGCAGGCCGCTCTGGGAAACGTAGGCGTTGGCCCACGCGCCGCCGCGCTTGGTGGGGCGGGAGTACGGGTCGACGATGAGGAGCGCGAGCGGGGTGCCGTCGGTGTCGAGCACCTCGTACACGGTGGTGTCGGGGTGGTAGCGCGGGAGGTCGGTGCGCTCGCGGAAGGTGATCCCGTAGAGTCGGGTGGCGGCGAAGAACACGCCGTCGTTGAGCACGCGGTGGAGTTCGAAGTAGGGGCGGAGTTGCGACTCGTCGAAGGCGTACTTCTCGGCGCGGACCTTCTCGGAGTAGAACGCCCAGTCCCAGGGCGCGAGCGTGGCGCCGGGGTGGTCGGCGGCGAGCAGGCGCTGGAGGTCGGCGGCCTCGCGGCGGGCGTTGGCCACGGCGGCCGGGGCGAGCCGGAGCAGGAGTTGGTCGACGGCCTCGGCGGTGCGGGCGGTCTGGTCGTCGAGGATGAAGGCGGCGTGGTTGGCGTAGCCGAGGAGCGCGGCGCGCTCGGCGCGCAGGCGGGCGAGGCGAGCGACGATGGCGCGGTTGTCGAATTCGCCGCCGCGGGAGCCGCGGGCGAGCGAGGCCTGCTGGAGGCGCTCGCGCACGGCGCGGTCGGTGAGGGAGTCGAGCGGCGGCTGCCCGGTGGTGTTGACGAGGCGCACGAGGAACTGGCCGTCGTGGCCGGCCTCCTGCGCGGCCGCGGCGGCGGCGGTGAGGGCGGCCTCGGACCAGCCGGCGAGCTCGGCGCGGGTGGCGACGAGCACGGAGGAGGCGTTGGTCTCCTTCAGGAGGTTCTGCGAGAACGTGGTCTCGAGGGTGGCGAGCTCGGCGTTGAGGGCGCGGAGGCGTTCCTGCTCGGCGGCGCCGAGGCGGGCGCCGGAGCGGACGAAGCCGGTGTGCGTGCGCTCGAGGGCGCGGAGGGATTCGGCATCGAGGCCGAGCGCGGCGCGGCGGGCGTGGAGCGCGTCGATGCGGGCGAAGAGCGCGGGGTTGAGGAGGATGGTGTCAGCGTGGGCGGCGAGCTTGGGCGCCATCTCCTGCTCCACGGCCTGGAGGGCGGGGTTTGTGTTGGTGGAGTTGAGACCGCCGAAGAGGCGCTCGATGCGCTCGAGGGCGAAGCCGGCGCGTTCGAGGGCTTCGATCGTGTTGGCGAAGGTCGGTGCGGCGGGGTCGGTGGCGATGGCCTCGATCTCGCGGAGGCTTTCGGCCATGGCGGCCTCGTAGGCGGGGCGGAAGTGTTCGTCGCGGATGAGGTCGAAGCGCGGGTAGCCGAACTGGAGGGTGCTCTCGACGAGCAGGGGATTCTCGGCGGCGGCGAGACTGCCGGCGAGGGCGAGCCCGCCGAGGAGGGGCGCAAGAACGCGTTTACGCATGCCGCCAGCGCAGCGGGTCTCGCGCCGGGCGTCAGTCGGGAAATGCGGGGTTGGTGGGCCCTGCGGGATTCGAACCCGCAACCAAGGGATTATGAGTCCCCTGCTCTAACCGTTGAGCTAAGGGCCCACGTTTCCACGTGGGAAAGCGACCGGCGCGACGGTGGGCGGCGGGGCGGCGTGCGGCAAACGCAAAGCGGGAGGCGGGCGCCGGTAGCCGGTTGCCAGTGACCGGTGGGCCGTAGGCGGTCGCCAGTGGCGGTGGCCAACCATGCAGTCGCGGGTGGCGGGCCCGCCCGCGCCGTTGGGCGGGCGGGCGCGGCGCGCTACTCCACGGCGGCGATGAGATGCTCGACGGTGCGGGCACCCTGGGGGAGCGCGACGCGTTCGCCGGTGCGCCGGCCCATGAGCGAGCGGCCGAGCGGGGAGGAGGGGGTGACGACCATCACCTCGGCGCCGTCGATCTCCACCTCGAGGCCGCCGTGGGCGGGCCCGAGGAAATAGAGGCTCTGCGCGCCGCGCGCCTCGAGCCGGACCACGGCGCCCACCGCGGCCGGTTCTCCCGGGTTGAATACTCGCAGGGCGATGTTGCGGAACGCGGCGATGGCGGCGGCGACCTCCTCGGCCAGCTTGGCCTGCCCGGCGGCGAGGTAGGCGGCGAGTTGGCCGCGCATGTCGTAGCGGTCCTCGGCCCGGCTCTCGTCGTTGGTGGCTTCCTTGTGGGCGTCCTCGGCCGCCTCACTCTGCAGGGCGAGTTCGTTGGCCAACTTGTCGACGATCGCTTTCAGCAGGGCGGATTTGTCCATGGTCCTGAGTCGTTGCTGGGTGGGGGGGCGATGCGTCCGGGGTGGCGCAGCGCTGGGGTAAGCGGCCAAGCAAACCTTCCGGCGCTGCCGCGCCAAGCCCGGATTTTAGGGCGGCGAGATTTTCTCGCGGCAGGGCGTCGCCGGCGCTCGCGAGGTGTCGGCGCGCAGCGGGCAACGGCGGCCGCGGGCGCGCCCGACGACCGGACGTCGCGCGGTTGTGCGGCGGCGCTCCGGCGAGACGGCCGAGCCGCCGGGCGGCGCCAGCTCAGGGCTGGTGGACGGCGTTGGTGTGGACCGAGACGACGCGGTTGTCTGTCCCAACCTGCACGATGCGGGCGGAGTGGGCGGCGACCTCCCCGGGCTCGAGTCCGACGTAGGCGCAGATGATCACGCGATCGCCGACATCGACCAGACGCGCGGCGGCGCCGTTGATTTTGATCTGCCCGGCTTCGCCGTAGATCACGTAGGTCGTGAAGCGCGCGCCGTTGTTGATGTCGTAGATGTCGACCTGTTCGAACTCGAGCAGACCGGCCTCCCGGCAGAGCGCGCGGTCGATCGAGATCGAGCCCTCGTAGTCGGGATCGGCCTCGGTGACGGCGGCACGGTGGAGCTTGGCGCGGAGGAAATTCCTAAGCATAGGCGAACGCGTGAAGGCCGAGAAGAATCAGATCGGGCACGTGTTCGGCAAAGAGATTATCGTGGTGGAACCGGTCGGCGTTTCCACCCGTGCCGAGCACGAGTGGGCGTTTGCGGCCGTAAACTTCGCGGGAAACCCGGGTCACCAGCTCCCGCACCGCCCCGGCATGGCCGAAGTGTAGCCCGGCGGCGATCGCCTCCCGCGGGGTGCGGCCCACCGCGGTGCGCGGGGCGCCGCCGCCGACCTTCGGCAGTTGCGCGGTGCGCGCGGCGAGCATCTCCGCCCACAGCCCGAAGCCGGGCAGGATCGCGCCGCCGGCCACTGTGCCGTCGGCTGTCACGGCCGTCACCGTCGTCGCGGTGCCGAAATCGACCACGATCTTGTCACGGCCCGGGTAGCTGGTGTGCGCGCCGAGGGCCGCGGCCACGCGGTCGGCGCCGAGTTCGCGCGGGCGCTTGTAGGCGATGCGCAGGCTGTGGGCGTTCTCGGCGCGCAGCACCCGCGGGGTCACCCCGAGGGCGCGTTTCACCGCCGCGCAGGCGGGCAACGTGAGCTCGGGCACCACCGAGCAGAGCGCGGCGCGATCGAACGGACCGCGGACCTCGGCGGCGAGGAAGCGGCGGAGCTTGGGCCCGGTCCGCACGTCGGCCAGCGGGGTGCGGAAGCGGCGTTCGAGCCGGCCGAGCGTGATCACGCCGCCGAGCAGCGTGGTGTTGCCGAGGTTGAGAAGCAGGACGCGCATGGCAGGCGGGATCGTTAACCGGCCGGCGGGCGCTGCGCCACCACAACTTCGCCACGCGCCCCGGTCGGGGCCCACTCCGGTGCGAACGTAACCGGAAATTGACGGAGCCGGTTTCCCGGCGGGCGGGAGCGGGTTGCGCCGGCACGCCGGCCGGCGCCACGACCGCGGGATCTGCCGCTGTGCAGGTTGTGCTCGAAACGCCCGCGCGCTGCCGGCACAACGGGCCCGCGCCGGATCGGCGCTCCACCGTCATCATCCCCGCTCCGCCATGACCATCACCACCCTCGGCGACCCCCGCTTCGACTCCCCGCTGCGCCAGACCGTGCGCGACGACCTGCGCGTGCCCGCCGCGCTCGTCCGCGATCCGGCGGTGCCGGCGGCGGCCGACGACGGCTTCGAACTGGCCGGCCCGCGCGCGAAGCTCTTCTTCGACCCGGCGCGGGTGCGCGCGGGCATCGTGACCTGCGGCGGGTTGTGTCCGGGAATCAACAACGTCATCCGCTCGCTCTTCCTCGAGCTGCACCACGCCTACGGGGTGCCGGAGATCCTCGGCTTCCGCGACGGCTACCGCGGCCTCGATCCCGCCCGCGGCCGGCCGCCGCTGCGGCTCACCGCCGAGCACGTCGACAAGATCCACACCGAGGGCGGCACGATGCTCGGCACCTCGCGCGGCCCGGTGGACACCGCCCTCGCCGTCGACCACCTGATCGCGCTCGGGGTGAACATGCTCTTCACCATCGGCGGCGACGGCACCCAGCGCGGCGGCCGCGACCTTTTCCAGGAGGCGCGCCGGCGCGGCCATCCGCTCGCGGTCGTCGGCATCCCCAAGACGGTCGACAACGACGTGGCCTTCGTGACACGGACTTTCGGCTACCTCACGGCCGTCGAGCAGGCAGCGCACATGCTCACCTGCGCGCACACCGAGGCGCACAGCGTGCGCAACGGCGTCTCGATCGTGAAGTTGATGGGCCGCGACGCGGGTTTCATCACGGTGGGCGCGACGCTCGCCAGCCAGGACGTGAACTTCTGCCTGATCCCCGAGGTGCCGTTCCGGCTCGACGGCCCCGGCGGGCTGCTCGCCGCGCTGAAGAAACGGGTGCTCGACCGCAACCACGCGCTGATCGCTGTCGCCGAGGGCGCGGGCCAGGAGCTGCTCTCCGGCGGCGCCGGCACGGACGCCTCGGGCAACGCGAAGCTCGCGGACATCGGGCCGTTCCTGCGCGAGCGCATCGAGGTCTTCTTCAAGGCCGAGCAGATCGAGTCCACGGTCCGCTACATCGATCCGAGCTACCTCGTGCGCAGCGTGCCGGCCGATGCCGAGGACGCGATCCTGTGCGACCAGTTCGCGCGCCATGCGGCGCACGCCGCGATGGCCGGCAAGACCGGTCTGGTCATCGGCCAGCTGCACGACGAGTTCGTGCACGTGCCGATCGAGCTGCTGGCGACGCAGCGCAAGCGGGTCGATCCCGAGAGCCCGATGTGGCGCTCGGTGCTCTCGGCCACCGGGCAGCCGGCGCGGTTCGAGTAGGCGGGCACGCGCGGTGCTGGCTGCACCGCTCCGCCGGCGGCGCGTTGTGGCCGGGTCGATCTGCCGGGCCCTGTTGTCGCCCGGCGGATTCACGGCACTGTTACCAATCCCGATTCGGCTTTTTCCGCGGGGCGCCGATAAAGGGGGCCTCCGATGAGCAGCAGCGAAGTCTATATCCAACAACTCGGTTCCGTCGGGTTCCCCGCCGCGCCCGAGGTGGTGCTGCGGCTCTCGCAACTGTTGCGCACCGAGTGGGTGCGGGCCGAGCAGCTCGCCGAGGTGGCGATGCTCGACGCCACCGTCTCCGCCCGCGTGCTGCGGCTGGCCAACTCGGTCTACTACCGGGGCAAGGGCGTGAAATCGATCGCCGAGGCCGTGATCCGCATCGGCATCGACGGCGTGCGCGACGTCGTCTACGCGCTGTCGCTGATGCGCACGCTGCGGCCGATGCAGTTCTCCCACCGGCAGTATTGGCGTCATTGCCTCGCGGTGGCGCAGGCCACGCAGATCCTCCAGCTGCGCGCGCGCAAGGCGGTCGTCTCCCCCTCCGAGCTGCACGCCGCCGGCCTGCTGCACGACATCGGGATGCTGGTGCTGGACCGCACGCTGGGCGTGGGCTATGGCCGCATCCTCGCCAACGCCCACGAGAGCGGCCGGCCGCTCTTCGAGGTCGAGCGCGAGATGATCGACACCGACCACGCCGACGTGGGCGCGCGGCTGCTGGAAACCTGGCATCTGCCCGAGTCGCTCGTGCAGGCCACGGCGGCGCATCACGACCCGGCCGGCGAGGGCGATCCGGCCGCGCAGATCGTCTATCTGGCGGACTTTGTCTGCAACCTGCACGCCGTACACCATGGCACCGCGTACCGGCCCGAGGGCAGTGTATCGGATGTCTGGAATGCACTGGGGATCGACGAACGCGAGCTGCCGGAGATCCTCACCGAGGTCGATGCGAGCCTGGACAAGGCCGACGCGATCCTGGCCGTGGCGGCGTAAGTCGGTGAGTCGTCGCCGGCTACCGGCCACCGACCACCGACTACCGGCAACCGGCCTCCGGTGCGCTGCTGCGAATTGACAATGGTCGGCGCCGCCGTCTCATGCACGCCCGTGTCCCGTCGCGTGTTCATCGCCTTCGCGTGGTTGCTGGCCGCCCTCTGGCTGCCGGTCACGTTGCATTGCGCGGTGGAGACCTCGGGCTGGCTCGATGTCGTTGACTGCTGCGGCAGCGACACGACCACGGCCGGCGGGCACGAGGAGCTGGATCATTGCGCGACGTTTGACGCGGGGGTGCCGCGCGAGGAGTTGACCGCTCCCGTGCTGAGCGTCCCGGTCGTTGCGCTGCTCGAGATCCTGCGGCCGGTGCTCGTCGCCGACGTCGGATCGCCCAACGGCGTGACGCCGTGGCGGGCCGCACCGCCGGAGATCGGCGGATTGTGGCGCGCCGCGGAGCGCGTAGTCGCCCCGGCTCGCGCGCCCTGAGGCGCAGTTGAAACGGAGCGGGCTCGAACGAGTCCGCTGAGCTTGTGCGCGCCGCGCCCGCAGGGCCGGTCGCGACTATGCGCCGGAACCACCGGCCAACCCCCCGTTCAACAGCCATGTCCTCACGTCTCCTTCTCCTTTCCCTGATTCCCTTTTCGGCGGCGCTAGCCGTCGCTGCGCCTGCTCCGATCTCGATCGAGGCGCTTGTCGCCGAGATCGCCGCCGGCCATCCCGAGCTGCGCTACTACGAGGCCGAAGTCGCTGCGGTGCGCGCCGAAGGGCGCGCCACCACGGCCCCGGCTGCACCCGAGCTTTCCGTCGAGCTCGGCCGCAAACGCGTGCGCACCGCCGGGGGCGAACTCGCCGGCGAGGGCGCCGTGTGGTCGGTCTCGCTGGCGCAGACCTTCGAGTGGCCGGGCCGGCTCGCGCTGCGCAAGGCCGTCGCCCAGCGCGATGTCGCCCTCGCCGAGGCGGGGCTGGCGCGTTTCCGCGCCGAACTCGCCGCCCGCGCCCGCGGGCTCGCGCTGGGCCTTCACGCTGCTGCCACGAAGGCCGCCGCCGTGCGCGAGGTGGCCGACCGCTACGCCGCACTCAAGGAGTCGTTGCTCGCCCGCGAACCCGGCGGGCTCACGCCCGAGCTGGAGACGCGCGCGATCGAGGCGCAGGAACTCGTGCTCCAACGCCGCGCCACCGCAGCCGAGCTGGAACTGCAGGCCGCGCTGCTCGAACTCAACCAACTGCGCGGGCTCGCCCCCGATGCGCCGCTGGTCGTCGCGCCGCCGGCTCCGGTCTTTGGCGACGCTCCCGAACTCGCCGCGCTGCTCGACGCTGCGCGCGAGAACAACTTCGAGTTCCGCTCCCGGCGCTTGGAGCTGGAGCGGGAGGGCTTCGCGTTGCGCCTCGCGCGGCACGAGCGTTATCCGGCGGTGACGGTGAGCCCGTTCTACGCCCGCGAAGGCGGCGACGGGCGCGAGACGACGGTCGGCGTGGGCCTGAGCCTGCCGTTGCCGGTCACGCGCGCGCCGCGGGCGGGAGTCGACGCCGCAGAGGCGCGACGGATCCAGGCCGAGGCCGCGGTGCGGGCCGCGCAACGCGAGCTCGAGCGTGACGTGACGCTCGCCGCGCAGGTCTTTGCCGCGAAGACCGCGGAGATCCGCCGCTGGTCGCCCGAGACCGTCGCGAAGTT
>JAEWNN010000005.1 GCA_023457035.1 Verrucomicrobiota bacterium | reverse complement strand
GCACGGGGGCGTGGGCACGGGGCGCAGGGGCGGGGGCCGGCGGCAACGGCGCTCGCACGACCGGCGGTACCGATTGCGCCGCGACACGAGCCGCCTGCTTGACGCGCTCCGCCTCGGCCTTCTCCTCCGCGATCTCGGCGGCGGAACGCACGAAGGCACCGTGGGGCACCTTGGTCGAGAACGCCGGCGACTCCGCGGCCGTCTCGGACGCGGGGGCCTCCGCCTGGGCAGGGGCCTCCGCTTGGGCGGAGACCTCGGTCGAGGCTGCGGACTCAGCAGTCGGCTGCGGCCGAGCCTTCAACTCGCTCTCCAGCGCCTCGGCGCTGATGGGATCGACAGTGCTGGAAACGGTCTTCACATCGAAGCCGCGACCCTTGAGCAGGGCGAGCAGCTCCTTGTTGTCCATGCCGATGCGTTTGGCGAGTTCGTGAATGCGGACGCTCATCGATGATGATTCTGGGAAAGTGCTGGTGATTCGGCGACGGCAGGATCAGGTCTGCTGGGCGCCGCCGGTGCCGGCTTGGCGCACACGGGTGAGAATGTCCTGGGCTTCGTCGATGGAGAAACCTTCGTCGACGAGGGTCTCCTCATCAACGGTGTCGAGAAGTTCGATGCTATGCAGGCCCTTCTCGACGAGGCGCTTGGCCACATCCTCGGACAAGCCGAGCGCGGTGTGGAGCGTGCCCGTGGCCGCCTTGACCTTGTCGTCCATGGTGACCGGAGCGGCGGCGGCACGGATGATGTCGATGCGCCAGCCGATGAGGCGGGAGGTGAGCCGGGCGTTCTGGCCCTTGCGGCCGATCGCCACCGCCAGATCGTCCTCGCCGACTTCCAGCGCGATGCGCTTGTTGCGCTCGTCGAGCTGGATGCTGCGCGGCACCGCGGGCTTGAGCGCCTCCAGCACCATCTCGCGCGGGTCGGTCTTGAAGGGGATGATGTCGATCTTCTCGCCGTTGAGCTCGCGGACGATGCTCTTCACCCGCGCACCGCGGGCGCCGACACAGGCGCCGACCGGGTCGACCTTCGGGTCGGTGGTGGTGACGGCGATCTTGGTACGGTAACCGGGCTCACGGGCGAACGCCTCGATCTTCACGGTGCCATCGGCGATCTCGGCGACCTCGAGCTCGAACAGACGGCGAACGAACTTCGGACTGGCGCGGCTGAGGATCAGCTCGGGGCCGCGGGGCGTGGTGTCGATGCTCATCAGCAGGCAGCGGATACGCTCGCCCGCCCCGTATTCCTCGCCGAAAACCTGTTCCTTCGCGGGCATGATCGCCTCGGCCTTGCCGAGATCGATGAAGAGATCGCCCCGCTCCTTGCGCCGCACAATGCCGCTGACAACGTCCCCGACCATGTCCTTGTAGTCGTCCATGATCCGGTCCTTCTCGAACTGCCGGATGCGCTGCATGATCGCCTGGCGGGCGGTCTGGGCCGCGATGCGGCCGAGGTAGGCGGGATCGATGGCTTTCTCGACGATCTCCCCGACTCCGGCGCCGAAGCGCACGGACTGGGCCTTCTCGACATGGATCTCCTTCAGCGGATCGGCAACGGAGTCGACGACCTTCAACACGGCCCACGCCTGCAACTGGCCGTTCTTCGGGTTGATTTCGATCTTCAACTCCTGGCCGGCATTCACCCCCTTGAGGGCCGCGTTCTTGATCGCCGTGATGATCGCCTGGATCATGTCGGCGCGCGGAATCCCCTTTTCCTTCTCCATGTACTCGAGGACGGAAAGAATTTCGCTGCTCATTGGTCGGTCGTGGTTTGAAAGGAAAAAAAAGGCGGGCTGGTGGGCCCACCTGGTGAAAGTGAGGACTGTAGGGACGGGCAACGTAGCTTACGGCGAAAAACCATGTCAAGCCCCGCGCCCCCCCCACGGCCGAAAAGAGTCCCCGACACGCTCCTCCGGCTCCGCCCCGCCAGCATCCCTGCGCCGGCTCACGTGAACTGCCGCTCGAGCGCCAACTGCAGCATGCCCTGCAAGGCACCCTCGTGCGGGGGCGCACCCCCGCGACCGAACACCCCCGCCAAACGCAGCGCTTTCGTCAGCCGCTCCGCCGCTTCGCCGGCGTCTCCGCAGTACCAGCGGGAATAGGCCGGGCAGCCGGTCCGGGCCGCCAGCAACGGCAACAAACCGTTGCCGATCAGGGTATCCAGCCGCGCCCCGCCGAACGCCCCGCCCACGATCTCGCCGGCCAGCCGCTCGCGCCAGGCCCGCTGCCCATGCACGCGCCGCACCGCCGCCACGTCGGCCAGCGCCGAGTCCGGAACCGGCAACTCGGACGCCGCGCCCCACCCGCCCCAGCGCTCCGGCCAGTCGGGGACCCTGGCCACCCAGGCTCGGTACTGCTCGAGCCTGCGACTGGGAACGTTGGCGGGCCGCACCCCCTGCCTCCGCCACAACGGCTCGCCCGCCTGCAGCGCCGCCGCCACCTCGAGGCCCGCCCGCCAAGCCGGCAGCGGCAGCCGCTCCGCCACGGCAAGCATCGCCGCCCGATTGAACCGGTAGCCCAGGATCTCCAACGCGGTGTGATGGCAGGCCCCCTCCCACCCCAGCCGTGCGATGCGCACCTGCGCGAAGTGCACCTTCTGCTGCCAACGCTTCGCCGCGGCCGTCTGCAGGCACGCGAACCGCGCCGGCGGCGGCAGCTCGAGCAGCGGCCGGGCCAGCCCCACCGCATCCCGCTGGGCCAGCGCTTCGAGCGCATCGTCCGCGGCGAACTCCTCCAGATGGCAATGCAACCACGGAAGCAGCACAAGTTCCGGCAGCACGCGACCGCCCAGGGTCCGCGGCGGCGCCCACCCGGTCCGCGGTTCGAACAGGACGACATGGAGGACGACCCCCTCGTAGGCCGGATCGCGATCGTGGCCGTGGTGCATCCAGTCGGCCGAGTGGAAATGCACCTCCACGTCCCCCGCCGTCTCGACACCGTCGATGCGCAGCCGCGCCGCCCGGAAATCGGGGCCGCCGAGCAGGTTCCACCGCCCCGGGGCGAGCACCTCGAGCCGCCGCCCGTCGCGCAACCGCGCCCCATGCGTGTCGAACAGCCCCTGCAGCCAGATCTTCTGAAGCAGCTTCTCCGGAAACGAGAACGGCCCCTGGAGGCCCTGCATCTCCTCGACTCGTCCGTCCGTCCTGTCCGCTCCGTGTCGCATGATCGCAGTTACCGGCGGCCGCCCGCCCGCCAGCGGGACTCGGTCATGCCTTGCTGCGCCGCGACCGCCGCGCGCTGCGCCTGCTCCGCGCGCTCGACCCAGGCGGCGAGCTGCTCCGGCGAGAGCGCCTGCGCTCCGGCGGCCTCGATCGTGTCGCGCTCCGCCGCGTCGGCGGTCGCCACACACACATCGCGCGGCTGCGCGGCCTGCACCGTGAGCTGCTCGATGAGATCGTCGGCCGTCATCCCCCCCGGGGTGTAGACGACCGAGAAGGTCGTGTGCGGCGTCGGGCGCTCGATCACGATGTCGGCACCGCGGCCATCGAAGACGACACTCACGCGCAACCGCTCGAAATCGTGGAGGATGCGAACCCGTTCGACCAGCCGAGCACGGGCCACCTCGCGCCCCTCCGTCGCCAGCACGCGCCGCAAATCGGGCCAAGCGTGCGCGATGTTGTAGCCATCCACGAGCAGGTGTTTCGCGAATTCCACGCGGTCGCCACCATGCCGCCCGTCGCCGCCAAGGCAACACCAACGGCAGTGGCGCGCCCACCGCCTCCCGCGAATCGCAACGACACCGGGGACCGGCCGGCCGGTGGGACCGAACTCGTGGCCGCCCGAGGGAGGCCAGAGCTTCCGCCATCGATTTTCGCTCGCGGCCGCAAGCCCTGCCAACTTCGCTGTGCGACGATGAACCGACAGACCCGACTCGCCGTCCGCCTGCTTGCCATCGGGGTGATCGCAGTCGGCGCCGTGATCTTGCTGCCACGGTTGCTCGGCGGACTCGAAACGCTCCTGCGGGAGATCCGCCACAATTGGTGGCTGATCGTGGGCATCGGGTTGGCGATCTGGGTTCTGCTCGCGTTGGGCAAGAGACGATAGGCCGCCGCGAGCCGCGGCCGGAGCTTTCCGCGCAACGCAGCCGGACATCGCTCTGGACAACGCGCCGCGGACAGCGATGCTCGCGCCATTCCGGTCCGGAGGAGTGGCTGAGTGGACTAAGGCACCTGACTTGAAATCAGGCGTGGGCTTACGCTCACCGGGGGTTCGAATCCCTCCTCCTCCGCCAGCCTTCGCCCGCAGGGCTTCGGATGGCACGGCCTCGCTTCGAAAAACACCTGATCCAGGCAGGCAGGTCGAAGTTGAACGGCGAAGGATGCCCTGCGAAGCTTCAGCGTAGCAGGGCATGCACTATGTTTACCTTATTTCCAGTGCCTCCGCCCCCTGAGAAACGATACGTCGGATACACCGATGATCTCAAGCAGTGACTCGCTGACCACAACGAGGGAAAGAATCTCAGCACGGCAAGCCATCGCCCATGGCGGCTGCGAACTTATCTCGCGTTCTCCGACAAGGACCAAGCACTCGCCTTCGAGCGCTACCTAAAACCGGGATCAGGCCATGCGTTCGCCAAGAAACGTTTGTGGCAAAATGCCCCCAAAAACCGCTCCGGTTAGGCATTTTGTTAGGCACCGCCATAAACGCGGTTGAGCCGCACGACGAGCGCGGTTCCAGGACCGCCATCGCCTACCTCTCGCCAGTCCATCGCAACGGCTCCGCCATCGGCTTCGTCGCCAACCTCGGTCGCGGTGCCGACGCGACAGATCAGATGAAGAGACCGTCGCGCATGGGCCGCACGACGTCGCAGCGCTGAGCGATCTCGGGGTTGTGCGTCACCAGCACCACCGCCTGGCCGTTGTCACGAGCGAGCCGGCAGAGCAGATCGAACACGTGGGCGGAGTTTTTTTGGTCGAGGTTTCCGGTGGGCTCGTCGGCGAGCACAATGGAGGGTGCGTTGGCCAACGAGCGGGCGATGGCGACACGTTGCTGTTCGCCGCCAGAAAGCTGCGTGGCCAGACGCCGCGACTTGTCGCCCAGACCGACGTCGGCGAGCAACTGCTGCGCTCGCGCCTCCATGTGGTCAGGACTCAGACGCCCGAGCTTGCGCATCGGCATCATGACGTTCTCAAGCGCGGTGAACTCCGGAAGCAGGAAGTGGAACTGGAAGACGAACCCGATGTGCTCGCCGCGGATGGCGGTGCGCGCGACATCGTCGATCCGGCTCATCGGCTGCCCATCGATCCAGACTTCGCCGGCGTCGGTCCGATCGAGGAGTCCCAGCAGGTACAGCAGGGTGCTCTTGCCGCAGCCGGAGGGGCCGACGATGGCATAGACCTTGCCTCGTTCGGCAGCGAAATCGACCCCGCGCAGAACATGTACGCGCCCTTCACCGGTACCGAGGTGGCGGTGCACACCCTCGCAGGCGATGGCAAGGTCGGGAGCGACGGAAGTATCGTTCATTGCGAAGTTCCCCGGATGACATCGCCCGGCTCGAGGCGGGCAGCCCGGCGGGCCGGGATAAAGCTGGCGAGCATGACGACCACCGCAGCCGTGAGCGCCGCGGCGAGATAGTGCCAGAGCGACCAGGAGACGACAAAGCTGTCGGTGGAGAAGATGCCGCGGATGCGGATCGGCAGGCGCGAGACCCCATAGGTCACCGCCGCGCCGAAGACCCAGCCGAGAACCACGCCACCGGTGAGCACGATGGCGCCCTGCCAGAGGAAGATGTGCGCGATGTCGTTGCGGGTGTAGCCCATCGAGCGCAGGATCGCGATCTCCCTGGTCTTCTCCATGACGATCATCGCCAGAGTATTGAACATGCCCAGACCGGAGATGAGGATGATCGTGGAGACGGTGAGCGCGGAGGACACCCGCAACGCCCGGAAGACCTCCAGCCAGGTCTTCTCCCGCTCCTGCCAAGGACTCACCCCGTGCTGCAGCGTGCGCTGCATGTGCGCGGCATCCGCCGGGGCCCGATCACGGTCGGCGAGCGAGACCTGCAGGAACGAGGCGCCATTGGGCTTCTGCAGGAGCGAGCGGGACTCCTGCATGTGCATGTAGATGCGTTGGCGGTCGATGTCGCTCACCCCGGTCTCGTAGATCGCGGATACGCGGTAGTGCCGCATCTGGCCATGGGCCTCGAGGACGACCGGATCGCCGACGTTGAGCCCGAGGCGGGAGGCCAGGACCCGCCCGACCAGAAGCCCGGTCGGGTTGATCCGGAAATCGTTGAGGTGGCCGAAGACGATCTGCTGTCCGAGGTCGGACACCTTGAGCAGATCGTTGATGACGGCGCCATACACGCGGGCCGAATCGCTCCGGATGCTGCCGCGGACCAAGACAGCTCCGGTGAGCACCTCGGCGATGCCGGTGACGTTGTCGAACTGCGCCACCGCCTGCGAAAGCTTCTCCGGCTCAGCAATACCTTCCACGTACTTCACGCTGTCGCGGTGCTCGAAATCGAACCTGGAGCCGTCGCTCGACATCGAGCGCAGCGTATCCTGGAGCCCATCCTCGATGCGGATCGCGCCATTGGTGCCGAGGATGGTCTTGATGAAAAACTCCTCGAACCCGCTCGTCTGCGCCTGGGTGACGATGAAGAAGCCCACCCCGAACACGATGCCGGTGAGGCTCATGAACATGGAGCGGCGCTTGGCGGTGAGGAACCGCAGGGCGATGCGGATGTTGGGCGACATCAGGCGATCCACGGTTGGATGGGGGCGAGGGAACTCAAGGCGTGAGCTCCACCACCGAGACCCGATCGCCCGACCGGAACCGATCCAGATCGTCGACGATCACCCGATCCCCCTCCTCCACCCCGCGCACGATCTCCACGGAGCTGAGACTGGTGAACCCGACCTCGACCGTCCGGACCTCGACGCGGCCCCCCGTGACGACGAAGACACTGCTCCCGAGCAACGCACGCCGGGGAATGACGATCGCCTTGTCGCGCGCATCGACGATGATGTTCACTTCGCCGGTGATACCCGGAACGAGCAGCTTGGGGTCGATCGCCACGGAGAGGTGCACCATGTAGCGCTGGGTCAACGGGTCGGCCGCGGGCAGGATCTTCTCCACGCGTCCGCTGTATTGGGTCGCGCCGTAACTAAGGAACCGGACAGTGGCCTTCTGCCCCACCCGCAGGCCGGAGAAGTTCTCCTCGCTGATCTTGGCTTCCACGATCCGGCTGTCGGCGATGAGCGTCGCGACCGGTTCCCCGGGCACGATGAGGTCGCCGGGTTTGACGAAGATCGCCGACACGACCCCTTCCACCGGGGAGCGCACTGTCATCAGATCGCGCTTGCGCCCGAAAACCTTGAGGTCGGTCTCGATCCTGGCGAGCGCCTGCTCGTTGGCCACCGTCTCGAGCTCGAGCTTCTGCTCGAGTTGTTTGACGAGCCGGTTCTGCATCTCGAAGTCGACCGCCGTCATCGCGCCTTGTTTGAGCCGCAGTTCGAAGGTCGCCAGCTTGTCGCGGGCGTTCAGCAACTCGTACTGGGTCGGGGATCCGATTTCGATCCGGCGCCGGATCGCCGTGCGGTCATGCTCCAGCTGTTCGATCTGCAGGTTCAGGTCGGTCTTGTCCAACTCGATGAGCACTCCCCCCTCCGGCATCTCGGCACTGAGGTCCAGCTTGCTGGCGAGCACGCGGCCACCGACATCGCTCTTCACCTGGAGCGCGCGTTCAGCGAGGACCGTGACCGAACCGGGCACGGCGCTGATCGCCAGTTCACGCTTCGCCGCCACCACTTTCGCTTCGGGACGCAACAGCTGGAGGCCTAGCCAGACACCTGCCCCCACCAGAAGAAGCGTTCCAAACCATTTGATTTTTGCCATCATTACAGAGGGAATCAGTACTGGACTGGAGGTTTGCCCAAAGGATCCATGTCTCGTGCCGAAACGTACCGAACACATGCGTTCAGGTAGGCTGCAAGTGCTTGTTGAGAAGCATATTGCTGCACATTCATCGTGTGCAGCGCCGAATCGACATCGGTCTGCGAGGCCTCGCCACGATTCGCCAATTGCTGGACGTACGAGTGTCCGCCAATGGCCCCCAGGTGCCGCCGCTTAGCAATGCGGTAGGCCTCCCAGGCAAAGCCGAGATTTTGGGCCTCGCGGCCTCGGTCGCGCACGGCCGTGGCCCGTAAGCTCGTCAGCCGCAGCTCTGCCCGACGCAATCGCGTGTAGGCGGCCAACCGGCGCCCCTTGGTGCCAAACCCATCGAATATCGTCCAATTTACCTGCGCCCCACCATACCAAGTGTTCGTTTGGTACTTCTTGTAGGCGTCAAGATCCCGGTTGATCTCGTCGCGCGACACACCCGCTACGAGCGCGAACTTCGGAAACAGCGCAAAGCGCGGTGCCACCAGCCCGAGCCTGCATTTCTCTACCTCCTTCTCGGCCGCCTGGATCTGCGCGTTGTCCGGCTCCCCTGCCGCAGGAGGGTCGGGCAATACAGGGCCGGTCGAGAGGTCTGCGATCTGGTCGGGGATCTCCGCCACCGCGAGATCGGAGATGCCGCATAGCAGGCAGAAGTTCCCGAGCAAATAGTCGAGGTCGGCCTGCGCCCGTTTTGCAGCAAGCGTCGTCTCATCGACCCGCAGCTGGCTCCCAGCGACCACGCCACCTGTCACCTGCTTCTCGTCAAGCCGCGCCTGGTCGCGAACCAAGTTCTCTTCCGCCATCTGTCGGGCATGGTCTGCATTGCGCACTGCGATCTTCGCAAGGATGAGCGCCAGATAGTTCGCCCGGATCTCCGCCGCCAGCGCTCCATAAGCCTCGACATGCCTTAGCTGCGCCAAATCCTCGTCGATACGCGAGATCCGCCGCGCGGCGGCCAGCGTCCCCCACTCCCAAACGGGCTGGGTCACCGAGAAATTGTAGTAGAACTTCTCATTCAGACTAGTGGCGTCTCCGTAGGTCTTGGTCGTGCTGTTGTAGACGTCGGCCCGCGTCTCCCGTTGTGCCTGGTATTGCAGGTAGCCGCCGGCGCGGGGCCAGCTGGTCGACCTCGCCACATAGCCTTCGGCACGGGCGCCGGCCAGATCGAGGTTGCGCTCCAAAACGCGCGGCGACTGGCGCAGTGCCGTCTCGAGCAGCGGCCGCAATTGCGGCATCACCTCTTCGGGAAGCACCACCCCGCCGGTATCGGCGCCAACAGCCCGCACTGGGGACGCGCCCGTTAGGACCAGCGAGAGGAACGCACTCGTGAGCAAAGTCTTCATTGGGTTTGCAGATATGCCGCGAAAAGCGCCTGAACCACCCTGGGCAGCACCCTTCTCGTACAACGATTGAGTTGCGAAGGCGACAGAACCGCGGAGACGGGTCAAATCCCAAACACTCCAGCACCCGATGGGCAGCGGGCTCCCAACAACGTCGCCAAACAACGCGGCGAAAATGCTTTGCCAAGACCGGTGGGGCCGCGTGGAGTTCGACGGCTTTATGCAGCGGAACAACGCCAAAGCAGTTGGCCCTTGGGTGGCTCAGTTCGACGGGATCACCCCGTTGGTGAGGCATCGCGCCCTGCTCTGGCAGTTCATCGAGCGCAACGTGGAGCTTCGGCACAAGGGAAGCCACCTCGGGCTGATCTGGTCGTTTCTCAACCCCCTCCTGATGCTCGGGCTCTACGTGTTCGTTTTCGGGTATGTATTTGGCGGGAAGTTTGGCGCACGCTCCGGCGAGACGCGCGTCGATTACGCCTTGGGCATCTTCATCGGACTCAGCCTGTTCCACTTCATCGGCGAGGTCCTCGGGGTTGCGCCGACGGTGATCGTCGGCAACCCGAACTTCGTGAAGAAAGTCGTGTTCCCGCTCGAGATCCTCCCGGTCGCCTCGGTTGGGGCCTCCTTTGTTCATTGCCTCATCAGCGTTCTGCTCACGCTGCTGGGGATCGCACTGCTCGGTCCGGGCCCAAGCTTGGGGATGTTATGGATGCCGGTGATCTTGGCGCCGGTGGTCTTGCTCTCCCTCGGAATGGGCTGGTTTTGTGCCGCCTTGGGCGTGTTTTTCCGCGACATCAATCAGCTCACCGCCTTCCTGAGCATGGCACTGATGTTCGCCAGCGCGGTCTTCTACCCGGCTCAAAGCATCCCACCTGCCGCCTGGTCGATCCTGCGATTCAACCCGTTGATCCACGCCATCGAGTTGTCCCGGGCGGCAGTCCTCTGGCATGCCGAGCTCAACTATCACCATCTCGGCTATCTCTACGGCATCAGTGCGGTCATCGCAATCGGCGGCTATTGGGTGTTCCACAAGCTCCGACCCGCCTTTGCCGACGTGCTCTAGTCCAAGACTGACTTCCGCTCTCCTTCCCCTTACTGTCCACAGGCAACCGCCCCGCTCACCGCATCAACTCCATGCCTCGCGCCTTCATCACTGGAATCACAGGCCAAGATGGCTCCTATCTAGCCGAACTCCTGCTGGAGAAAGGTTACGAGATCCACGGGTTGGTCCACCGGCCGGACACGTTGGGACACAGCAATATCGCCCACCTTGTCAACGACCCGGCCGTGAACAACCGCCGGCTCTTCCTCCATAACGGCTCGTACGAGGACGCCACCCACCTGCGACGCATCATCGCCAAAGCCCAGCCGCAGGAGTTCTACCATCTGGCCGGTCAATCAAGCCCCCGCCTGAGCCTTGAATTGCCCGAGGCGACCGTCGACAGCATCGGAATGGGGACTCTACGACTTCTCGAAATCCTGCGCGATTTGCCCGAGCCGACCAAATTTCTCTACGCCTCTTCCAGCGAGGTTTTCGGCTCCCCGCCGCACTCGCCGCAAGACGAACTCACGCCGGTCAACCCGACCACACCCTACGGTGCCGCCAAGGCCTTCTCGCAGCACATGGCCCGGATCTACCGCATCGCCTACGGTCTACCGACCTGCGCGGCAATCCTCTATAACCATGAGTCGCCTCGGCGCAGCGGTGCGTTCGTCACCATGAAGATTGCCCGCGCGGCTGCGCGCATCAAAAAGGGACTGCAAACCGAACTCGTGTTGGGCAGCCTCGGTGGCCGGCGCGACTGGGGTTGGGCGCCCGATTACGTGCGCGGCATGTGGATGATGCTGCAGTCCAACCCCGTCGACGACTTCATCCTCGCCACCGGAGAGCTCCACTCCGTCGAGGAACTCGTCGACAATGCGTTCAAATACGTGGGGCTCAATTGGCGCGACTACGTTAAGCACGACCAGAAACTGGTCATGACCGTCGAACCCTCCGCCTCGTGTGGCAATCCTGCTAAGGCTCGGCGGCTGCTCGGGTGGGAGAACTCCGTGCCCTTTGCCGACATCGTCGCCCGCCTAGTCGAGTCCGAACTCGCCAAGCTCGCCTGACCCGCGCCCACCCGCCATTACATCCCCAAGTCCTTTCACCAGATCCCTTCCATGAAACGCGCGCTCATCACCGGAATCACGGGCCAAGACGGCTCCTACCTCGCCGAACTGCTCCTCGCCAAAGGATACGAGGTCCACGGCATCGTCCGCCGCTCCAGCTCCGTCACCCGCACCCGCATCGACCATCTGCGCGGATACGAGCACGGCGAGAAGCAGCGCCTCTTCCTCCACTACGGGGACCTCACGGATGCCGTCGCCCTCGTCAAACTCCTCTATAAGATCCAGCCCGACGAGATCTACAACCTCGCTGCCCAGAGCCATGTGCGCGTAAGCTTCGACATTCCGACCTACACCGGCGACGTCACCGGTCTCGGCGCCCAGCGCATCCTCGAGGCGATCATCGAGTCCGGCATCGGCAAAAAGGTCCGCTACTATCAGGCGTCCTCCTCCGAGATGTTTGGCAAGGTGCAGGCCGTGCCGCAGACCGAGGCCACTCCGTTCTACCCGCGCTCGCCCTACGCCTGTGCCAAGGCCTACGCACATTACCTCACGATCAACTACCGCGAGTCCTACAATCTCTTCGCCTGCTCCGGTATTCTCTTCAACCACGAGTCCCCCCGCCGCGGCGAGAACTTCGTCACCCGCAAGATCACCCTCGCCGCCGCCCGCATCAAACTTGGCCTCCAGAAGGAGCTCTACCTCGGCAATATCGACTCCAAGCGAGACTGGGGCTACGCCGCCGAGTACGTCGAAGGCATGTGGCGCATGCTCCAACAGGATCAGCCCGACGACTACGTCCTCGCCACCAACGAGACCTGGACGATCAAAGACTTCCTCGAAGCCTCCTTCGGCCATCTTGGCCTCGAGTGGCAGAAGCACGTGAAGTTCGACGAACGATTCCTGCGCCCCGCCGAGGTCGACCTGCTCATCGGCGACTACTCGAAAGCCAAAGCCAAGCTCGG
>JAEWNN010000004.1 GCA_023457035.1 Verrucomicrobiota bacterium | reverse complement strand
CCGGTGAGTCCGAGCGCGGGCGCGCCGAGGCGGCCGTAGATCAACACCCAGTTGAGGAACACGTTGAGACCCAGGCCGCCGAGCACCCAGTAGAGCGGCGTCCACGGGCGGTGGAGCGCCTCGTAGTAGTTCTTCGCTGCCAGGAAGCCGAGGCCCGGCAGTAACGACCAGCCGATGATGACGAGGTACGCCTGCGCGGCCGCGGCGACCGGAGCCGGCTGGCCGAAGAGCTGGAGCTTGAGGGACAGTCCGGTCAGGACGAACGCCAGCAGGGTGCTCGTGATCGCCGCGATCACGAGGCCGTGGCGGAGTGTCTCGCCCGCCTCGCGCGGGCGCCCGGCCCCGTGCGCCTCGGCGGCGCGCACCGCCACCGGCGTGAGGATCCCGATCCCGAGCAGGTAGGCCACGACGAACAGCGCCCCCGCGAAGGCCGACGCCGCCAGCGGCACCGCGCCCACGCGGCCGATCATGATGCAGTCCGTCAGCCCGATGAGGATCTGGCCCACGTTGCCGGCCGTGATCGGCAGGGCCAGTCGGAGGGTGGGGCGCAGTTCGCGCAGGGCGTGAGGCAAGGCTGACATGGAGGAAACGGCTATGTTCGGTTGAGCGGCGGCGCGGAGAAAGACGATTCTCCTCTCAACGGCGCAAACGTGCGGCGAGACGACCGCCGCTTGCTGGCGGGCCCAGCCTGCACGGATACTTGCGCGGGCCGCGCCTCATGGCCCCCCCTCCGCGCGCGACCAAATACGCTCACGGGCGTGGACCTATTTGGCGGGAAGCGGCGAGAGGCCGTAGCCGAAGCGCAAGGCGCGGCGGAGGTGCGTGCGGCGCAACGCGTGGACTTCCTTGCCCAGATAGTTCTGCGGAAGCAGGGCGTCCGGAAGGAGTGGATCGAGGGCGAGCGCCCGTTGCCAGGCTTCATGTTCCTGCAGCAACCACGTGCGCCAGCGGTCCGGTGGGTCCGACTCGGCGGGGGCGTGGCGCAGCAGCGTGAGGCATTCGCGGTGGGCCTCGGCCAACCGGGGGAAGTTCCAGGCGCCGGCAACCAGGGCGGCGTCGGACTCGCCGGCGGAGGGGCGGCCCTCGAAGAACAGGAGTGCCTCGGGGTTTGCCGTCATCGCGCGGATGGCGTCGCGGAGCGGGTCGAGCGGATCGGGTGAGATCCAGACGCTGCCTTGGAGGTAGCCGAGTTTCGCGGCGTGGAGGGTGTCGCGGAGTCGGTCGCGCACCGGGCGCTCGTGCTCGGCCACGTCGAAGAGGACCATTCGCCAGTGTCCGTCCCACGGGCGCGCCCAGCGGGCGGAGGGAGGGTGATCGCCGGCGGCGAGCGCTTGGCCGAGCTCGGTGAGGCGCACGATCCGGGGATCGGCGGGTTCGGGGAAGGTGATGACCCCGCGCTCGGCAAGGCGGAACAGTTTTCGCTCGAGCGGCTCGTCGTCGTGACCCCCTGACTCGAACCGGCCGATGCTGGGGCTGGCGAGGGTCGAGGCGGTGTTTGCGATGGCCTCGGCGAGGCATTCGAGAAGCACGCGAGTCTTCCGGCTGAAGTTCCGTGGCACAGCGAAGAGGCTACGCCTTCCGCCAAATAAGTCCACGGGCGTGAACTTATTTGGCGGAAGGGCTCGGGCTCGTTGTGGTACTGAGAGGAGATGTCCGCCCCGTGCCTGCCTCCAAATACTTCCACGGGCGTGAATGTATTTGGTGGAGGGCTGGCCGGTGGGTGGGAAGCGAGGGCGGGGCAATTGGGTGGGGCGGGGGGCGATTTGTGGCGCGGAGGAGGGGGGAGCGCGGGGAGGGTGCGGTGGTGCGGCGGACCTCGTTCCGGGCCGGGGCGGTGCGGGCTGACGCCGGGGGACGAACCGATGGGCCGAGTCGCGGGAGGGCGCGGCGAGGGGCGCGAACAGAGGAACTGGCCGAGGCGGCCGGGGCCTGTTCGACACGCCGAGTGTCGTTCGCGTGGGATTGTTCGCGGGCGCCCCTCCGCGGCCACCGAACCGTTGCCGGCCGAAGGAGCCCAGAGTCGTGGGATCTCCATGTCGGCCGTGTCCCCAAGCCGGTGGTGGTGGGGCTTGTCGCGGGTCAACGTCGTGCTCGCGGACACAAAAAACGCCCAGCCTTTCGCAAGCGTTGACGAGCCCTGCCCCCGGGGGGTATGGAATACTCCTTTAATCGTCTCAAAGTCTTTCCCAACAACGCTCACTCCCGTGATCAAACCACTCCAACCCAAGTGCGTCGCGATGGACGCCAACGAAGCCGCCGCGTCGGTCGCGTATCGCCTCAACGAGGTGTTCGCGATCTACCCCATCACCCCGTCGTCGCCCATGGGCGAGTTCTGCGACGAGTGGGCGGCCAAGCAGAAGACCAACCTCTGGGGCCAGGTGCCCGAGGTGATGGAGATGCAGTCCGAGGCCGGCGCCGCCGGTGCGGTCCACGGTTCGCTCCAGGCCGGCTCGCTCTCGAGCTCGTTCACCTGCTCCCAGGGCCTGCTGCTGTACATCCCGAACATGTACAAGATCGCCGGTGAGCTCCTGCCGTTCGTGCTGCACGTCTCGGCCCGCGCGCTGGCCACCCACGCGCTCTCGATCTTCGGCGACCACAGCGACGTCATGGCCTGTCGCCAGACCGGCTTCGCGATGCTCTGCGGCAACACCCCGCAGGAGGCGCACGATCTCGCCGCCATCGCCCACACCGTGACCCTCGAGGGCCGCGTGCCGTTCCTGCACTACTTCGACGGCTTCCGCTCCTCGCACGAGATCCAGAAGGTCAACCTGCTCTCCGACGACGACCTGCGCAGCCTGCTCAGCGAGGACGCCGTGGCCGCCTTCCGCGACCGCGCCCTCACGCCCGACAAGCCGATGATCCGCGGCACGGCGCAGAATCCCGACGTCTTCTTCCAGGCCCGCGAGTCGGCCAACAACTACTACGCCGCCCTCCCGGGGCTGGTGCAGAAGAAGATGGACCAGTTCGCCGAGCTCACCGGCCGCCAGTACAACCTCTTCGACTACTACGGCGATCCGCAGGCCGAGCGCGTCATCGTCATCATGGGCTCCGGCTTCGAGGCCGTCTGCGAGACCGTCGACTATCTCAACAAGAAGGGCGCCAAGGTCGGTGCGATCTCCGTCCGCCTCTTCCGCCCGTTCCCGATCGACGCCTTCATCAAGGCCATTCCGGCCAGCGTGAAGCAGATCGCCGTGCTCGACCGCGTGAAGGAGTCCGGCGCCATCGGCGAGCCGCTCTATCTCGACGTCATCGCCGCGCTCGCGGAGTCCGGCCGCAAGATCGAGAAGGTCGTCG
>JAEWNN010000003.1 GCA_023457035.1 Verrucomicrobiota bacterium | reverse complement strand
GCAGGTAGGGCGGTTTCTCCGAAACCGCCGTGTCGATTGTCCGCGGCGGGTGCGAAGCAAGAGGCGGGCGGCGCGAGCGGACGTTTCGGAGAAACGTCCCTACCTCGGAGGCTACAGGTCACTTGTCCGACCAGATGGCGAACTCGCTGCCGCCGGGCTCGGTGAAGTGGAAACGGCGGCCGCCGGGGAAGCTGAAGATGTCGCGGGTGATCGTGGCGCCGAGGGCCTTCGCGCGGTCGCGGAGCTCTTCAAGGCGTTCGGTGTAGATCACGATGAGCGAGGAGCCGGTGGCGTAGCTGGAGACTTTGTCGGAGCGGTAGAAACCGCCGTTGAGCCGGCCGTCCTCGAAGGCGAGGTAGTCGGGGCCGTACTCGGTGAACCGCCAGCCGAGCAGCGCCGCAAAGAAGGCCTTGGTCTGCGGGAGATCGCGCGAGGGCGTCTCGACGTAGTCGACGGTGTTCGGGATCGAGGGCGGCGGCATGGCTTTCGGGGGTTGAGGGGCGGAGTCGGCGGCGGAGACGAAACCCTGCGCAATCAGGCAAACAGCCAACATGTAGCATGTTCTCATGGGAGGTTAGGACTTCTGGACTCGGCCAAAGCGATTGCACCTAGGTGCAGCACAAAAAACTCCTGTTTGCCCATTCTGCCCATTTCGGCGGAGGCAAGATGGAGCTTATGCATCCATTCCGCACGGAACTCGTCACGGATGGCTTGAGGATGCTGAATGAGCATCCATAACCGAAAGGTTTTCATGATCGGCGAGACTTCACCGGCCTGAGCCTCGTACGTCTGAACCGCGTCCATGATCATGAACGGCGTGATGCCCGGCTTGAGCTCCAGAATGGACTCAGGATCGCGATCAGCATGTTTCAGAAAGTTCTCACTATCCGTAAGTCGCTTGATGAACTCTTTCCGGAACTCAGGTCTGACATAGGCCGCGCTGCGAAACATCGTTCTGTCCCCTCGTATCTTCCCGAGGTCGTCCAGTATCTGGTGTGCTGCAGCGGCGAGGGCGTGAATCGAAGTTGGTTCACCGTCGTGGAACCATAGCTGAATCGCGGTCTCTAGCTGACGCTTCGCTGCGTCTGCCTTTGTCAGTCTGAGGATTGGCTGGTGTGCCTGCATGGACATCACCTCCACTCCACCGCGGCGCCGAGGGCGCGGAGGTTTTCGACGAATCTTGGATGCGCGCGGCGGATGGCGTCGGCATTTTTGACGATGCTCTGGCCGGGGATCGACGCGGCGACGGCGTAGAGCGCCACGGCGGCGCGGATGATGTACGGCGCCTCGACCACGGCGGGGCGCAGCGGGCGGTTGCCGAAGACGATCACGCGGTGCGGGTCGCTCACGACGACGTGCGCGCCGAACTTCGCGAGCTCGGGCAGCCAGGTGAAGCCGCCCTCATAGATCTTGTTCCAGAACTGCATCGCGCCCTCGGCGCGCACGGCGAGGGCGATGAGGACGGGCAGGAGATCGACGGGGAAGTACGGCCAGGGCGCGGCCTCGATCTTGGCGAGGAGATTGGTGGTGTGCGGCTCCTCGATGCGGAGGCGTTGGCCGGCGGGGACGATCGCGGTGTTGCCCTCGAAACGGATTGTGACGCCGATCTTGGCAAAGGAACGGACGATGAGGTCGAGGTGCTCCGGCTGGGTGTCGGTCACGCGCACCTCGCCGCCGGTGATGGCGCCGAGGGCGAGGAAGGTGACGACCTCGTGGTAGTCGGTGCTGATTGCGATCTCGGCGCCGTGGAGGCGCGCGACGCCCTCGATCTCGAGGCGGCTCGTGCCCACGCCGCGGATGCGCGCGCCCATGGCGACGAGCGCGGAGCAGACGTCCTGCACGTGGGGCTCGCTGGCGGCGTTGATGAGCACGGAGGCGCCGTCGGCGAGGGCGGCGGCCATGGCGAAGTTCTCCGTGGCGGTGACGGACATGTAGTCGGCCCAGTGGCGGGCGCCGCGGAGACGGCCGTCGAGGGTGAACACGGCCTCGTCGCCGAGGGTGAGGCGGGCGCCGAAGGCACGGAGGACGTCGAAGTGGGGGTCCAGTTCACGGATACCGAGGGAGCAGCCCTTGGTGTTGGACTCGACGATGATGCGCTTTAGCCGGTGGAGCAGCGCCGGGTAGAGCAGGACGGTGGAGCGCATGTCCTGCGGGAGTTCGCCGTTGGCCGGGAGGGAGCGGAAGCCGGAGTGGTCGAGCGCCATGGTGCCGGCGGCGCGGTCCCACTCGATGCGCGAGCCGTGGCGCGTGCAGAAGGCGACGAGCTTCTCGAGGTCAGTGATCGCGGGGACGTTGGTGAGGCGCACGGGCTCGTCGGTGAGCAGCGTGGCGCAGAAGATGGGGAGGGCGGCGTTCTTGTTGCCCGAGGGCCGGATGGTGCCGGCGAGGGGCGTGCCGCCGTGGACGAGGAGGTCGGACATGGTGTCGGGCGGGATACTGGAGCAGAAGGCCGGGCGGGAGAATACGAAAAGCGCCGCGCGGTGGTGTGCGGACGCAGATTTACGTCCGACCGCGACAAGGTTTTGCGTCTTCGAGGCGAGGGGGCATTCCCGTCGCGGGAGTTGCTGGGCGGAGACTGCCTCTCGTGGACGCAAAATCGTGTCGCGGTCGGACGGGATTTTGCGTCTTGGGGTGGGGATTATTTGGTCGGGGGGGGGAGGGCATGAAAAAGGCGCCCGCGGGGAAGCGGGCGCCTTGGAGTGTGCTGGAATCGGGTGGAGCGATCAGGCCTGCGGGGCGTCGCTGCCCGGACGGGGACCGTCTTGGCGGGGGCCGCCGAAGCCGCCTTCGCGACGCTCGCCGCGGAACTCGCCGCCGCGACCGCCGTGGCCGCGACCGCGGCCGCCACGGCGATGACGACGCTCGCCGCCGCCGAAACCGCCTTCGCGGGGACCGCGCTGGTCGCCGCCCTGGAACTCGCCTTCGCGACGCTCGCCACCTTCACGGGGCGCATCGCCTTCGCGGGGGCCGCCGAAGCCGCCATCGCGGGCCTCGCCGACTTCGCGCGGGGCGCGCTCGCCGCGGAACTCGCCGCCGCGGCCATGGCCGCCACGACCGCGACCGCGGCCACCACGACGATTGCGGCGCTCGCCGCCTTCCCGGGGCGCGCGCTGGTCGCCGGATTTCGAAGACGAGTCCTCGGACTTGCTGCCGAAGAGGTTCTTCACCCAGCCGAAGAGACCGCCGGATTTCTTCTCGGCGGGAGCTTCGGGTGCGGGCTGTTGCTGCTCGGAACGGAATCCGCCCTGGGGCCGATTCTCGCCCTCGGAGCGACGGCCTTCCTCGGAGCGACGGCCGCCTTCGCGACGTTCGCCGTAGGGACGGTCGCTGAAGGAGCGGTCGCCTTCGCGGCGCTCCCGGCGTTCGCCGCGGAAGCGGTCGCCTTCGCGCCGCTCGCCGCCCTGGAAACCGCCTTCGCGGCGTTCCCAGCGCTGGTCGGACTGCTGGCGCGGCGCGGGCGGGAGGATGTCGAGCTGTGCTTTTTCCTCGGAGACAGGGGCCGCGGGCGGCACGGGGGCCGGGGCTGCGGGAGCTGCCTGAGCGGGAACCGGAGTCTCGTCCTTGATCTCCGGAACGCTCGCCGGAGCGGCGGGCGTGGCGGGGGCAGAGATATCGGCCTGGGGAGCCGGGGCCGGAGTGGCTTCGGCGACGGGGGCGACCGGCGCGGGGGCCGGCTGGGTGGCGGGAGCGGGAGCCGCGGGAGCGGGCTCGGGCTCGGCCGAGGTGGAACCGAAGCCGCTGGTGTTGCGCGGCAGGGGGATCACGGAGATCGCCGTGGGCCGGTAGCCGGCTTCGGCGGTGGCCGCGACGGGGGCGGCGACGGACTGACGTTTACCGCGCGAGAGGCCGGAACCGCGACTGGTTCCGAAGGCGGGAGCCGCCGGCGCGACCGGGGCGGCTGCAGCCACCTGCGCCGGGGCGGCCGGAGCGGCCGGAGTCTCGGAGGCAGGAACGGCGGGCGCGGCCACAGTGGGGGTGGGCTCGCTGCCGGCCGGGCTCGTCTGAGGAGCCTGGTTTTCTTCTGTTGAGGACATGTCTCTTTCTGTGCGAGGCGCGCGCGGCTGAGGCAGCGGCGCCGGTGTTTGGGGCGGCCGGGGCGCGAAAGTAACGCGCCGCAAGAGCGGCCACCGGAGGACGCGGAGCATCCCGGGGGCCGCGCCCGGGGGTCAATAGGATAAGCGGGGGCCGGCGAACGGTGGCCGGTGGCCAGTGACCGGTGAACTGGAACCAGTGGTCGACGGAATGCGACCGGCGGGAGGATGCCGGCGAGGGCGGGGCGGCCGTCACTCGACGCCGAGCAGTGGCGGGAGGGGGCAGTCTAGCGAATCGGCAATGGCGCGGAGCAGGTCGGCCTCGTCGGGCTCGATCGTGCCGTCGGCGGAGATGGCCTCGGTGCCGGCGAGGAGGAGGACCTTGCGGATGGCGGGGGATGCCTGGTCGAGCTTGTCGAGAGCGGCGGAGAGGGCATCGAGCGTGCAGGCTTCGGCGGTGAGGAGCTGGAGGCGTCCTTGCAGGGTGGGGATGCGCGCGGCGGCGGCGGCGAAGGCGCGCGCGGTCTCCTCGGCGGAGTTGGAACCGACGCGGGCCAGCGTGGAGAGCAGGAGATTGATCTCCGCGGCGAGCGCGCCGAAGGAGTGGAAGTTCACGGTGCCGGGCCGGTCGCCGCGGACGGGGGCGGCGACGTGGCGGTCGAGCGCCTTGGTGAGCATGAACTCGAAGAGGGTCACCTCGTGGTCGGCCGCGATCAGGTGCTGCGTGGTCTCGACGGCGCCGAAGACCTCGGCCGGCGGCAGGGCGCGCAGGGCGGGGAGGGCGAGGTTGAGGAGCGGCAGACGCAGTTCGTGGGCGAGTCCGTCGGCCTGCGGGGCGAAGGCGGCGAAGGCTTCGGCGAAGGGCGCGCCATGGCGGACGCGGACGATGTCCAGTTGCCGGTTACGCGTGGCGGGATCGGCGGCGAGGATCAGCGCGAAGACCACGGCGAGCGCCTCGGCGGGGGTGCGGGCGGCCGCGGCGAGGCGCGGCGGGAGGGCGGCGACGAGCTGGCGGGCGCGTTCGAGGTGCGCGGCCGAGGGGGCGCCGACGGAGGCGAGCAGCACGGCGGTGGGGACGA
>JAEWNN010000002.1 GCA_023457035.1 Verrucomicrobiota bacterium | reverse complement strand
CAGCAGGAGGATCAGCCAGAAGACCGGACGTTGCCAGACGGGAGCGTGGGAGGGCATCGGGAGGAGAGGGTCAGGGCGCGGTTGTGGCACCGGGCGGCGGTGGCGGTGGGCCTGCGGTGGCGGGCCCGAGGATCTCGATCTCGAGGTCGCGCACGCTGAAGACGACGCCGCGGTCGGACGGTGAGCGCTTGGCGGGAGTGGACGGCGTCGCCGTGAAGAGCCAGTCGTTGGGGCCCGGCGCAAGGGTGACCGATGCCAGCTCGACCTGGGTGAGCGTGTCGCCGATGGTCCCGCGCCAGAGCGGAATTCGGCAGTCGGATACCGCGAGGAAACGGGAGCCGCGGCTCTTCAGCCCGAAACGCACGGTCGCCCGGACCGGGACGGGCAACGGGTTCACGATGTCGATCCGGGCGTCGCCGCCCGCCCAGCGCCAGTACTGCAGTGCGGATCGCTCGGCAGGGAACCAGTTGTCGTCGAAACGAACCACCCACTGCGGGGCCGGGCCGGCGCGGTCGGTCCGCACCCGTTCTGCGCCCTCGACGGTGTAGCAAACTTTTGTCGACAGGGTGAAGTCGAGCACCGGGAACGAGCAGAGGACCGAAAGGTTGCCGAGCAGGAGGACCGGCAGCCATTTCCAGTGACGAGGCACGAGGATGTTGAAGGCGAGGGCGAGGGGGAGCAGCACGCGTGTGGCGGAGATGGGATAGCCCTCCCAGACCGCCGGCCCCAGCACGGCCATGAGGGCGAGCATGGAGGCGCCGAGGCGCCACCAGTGGTCCTTGGGCCTGATCCGGGCGAGGAGAATGCCGGCCTGGAGGGTCAGGGCGAAGAGGCAGAGCAGGTTGCGATCGTTGTAGGGCTCGCGGCCGGTGGCGAGACTCTGGGCGAGCGCGGTACCCCAACGATGGGCGAAACTGACGAAGGGCCAGTCGATGGCCCGCGCGCCGCCTTGTGCGGCGGGGGGGAAAAGGACCAGCAGATAGGCGGTCCAGAGCAGGATGGGGGCGGCCACGATCAGACCTTGGAGGAGGGCGCGACGCCAGACCTTCCATTCACGGCAGCCGAGCGGCAGGAGAATGACGGCGGCAACGATGTTCGACTCGCGGATGAGCCCGGCGGCGCCGAGGGCGACGGCGGCCCACCACGAGTGTTCGCGTTCCTTCAGGGCCACGGCGGCGGCGATGACCAGCAGGCTGGGGCCGTCGAGCAACGAGCCGCGCACGCTGTAGATCAGGCCGAAGGCGAGCATCACGCCCGCCCAGCGCAGGTAGTTCTGCCAGTGGTCGGGAGGGAACCAGCGCAACAGCAGCAACGCGAGCGCGAGCCAGCAGACGATGTTGGCGAGGCAATAGAGGTGCAGTGCGCGCTCCGGATCGCCTCCGGCCAGAGCCCAACAGGTCCAGCTGATGAGCATGCGGCGGGCGCGGAACGGCAGATTGTCGATGGCCAGCCGCAGGTCCGGATCGCCGAGGTCCGGGTTCATGGCCAGCTGAGCATAGTACTGCCCGTCGTAACCGGAGGAGTCCGGGTAGGTATACGGGCGATATTCCTGCAGCGGCGCGATCGCGTGGGCGACGGGTTTGTCGCCGATGAACAACAGCGCCGTGAGCCCTTGGCCCGGGACATAGTGGCCGAGCACCATCCAGAGGACGAAGGCGACCGTCGCTCCGTAGGCCAGCCGGAGGAGCGAGGTGACGGCTCGTTTCAGGATGGTTGGGCTGACCATGGTGGGCGGGAATCGAACTTTCTGGCGAAAGGTGGAGCAAGTCCCGTTTGCGCAGGACCCCGGAGTCCCGGAGCGGCCGCGGCGAGGCCTGGCGTGGCGGGGTGCTTCAGCCCCCGCCGAAAGGCGCCAACACCCAACCGGGCCGGTTCGCCGCGGAAGGGGGTGGCGTGCGCCGGCGGCGCCGGGGGCGGAAGCGTATCCGCCGGCTTGTGCCGGAACACCGGGCCACGAATCGAAACCGCCCCCTCTTGCGCTACGCGGCGGCGGCGCGGCGGGCGATGCCGACCTGGGCCCAGAGCCGGAGCGAGCTCAGGAAGAACTCCTCGAGGGCGGCGGTGGTGCTGAGGTTGGCGCGGAGCAGGCCGGCACACTCCTCGAGCTTACGAATCGACGCGACGAGCGGCGCGCGCAGCACGGATGCGCTCGCGGGCTGGCCGGCCACGAAGGCGCGCGTGGCATGCTCGATCTCGGAGAGCAGCGACTGGCGCACGCCGACGGCGATGCCGGTCTCGAGCGCCTCGAGCTCGTCGTCGGTCATGGTGTCCTTTGCGTCGCCGGTTTCCTGTTTCAAGGTGGCGGCGGCGGTCTCCTCGAGGATGCGCTCGAGGCGGGCGATGAGCGCGTAGAGGGTGAAGATCTGCGTGGCGGCGCCCTTCTTGTCGGCCACGCCCTCGGTGAGCTGGCGCAGCCAGCCGCCGTAGAGCTCGAGCCAGGGCTGGAGGTCGGGGTGGGTGACGGGCGAGGCGACGGAGGGGAAACGGAAGCGCAGGCAGCGGCTGAGGATCGTCGCGAGCAGCGAATACGGGTGCGTGGTCAGCAGGATGAGCGTGGTGTCGCGCGGCGGCTCCTCGAGGGTCTTGAGAAAGGCGTTGGAGGTGGCGGCGTTCATCCGGTCGGCCTCGTAGACGACGCCGACCTTGTGGCGGCCGACCTGCGGGGTGAGGTCGATGCGGCCGAGGAAGCCGCGCATGGTGTTCTCGTCGGCGCCGCCGCCGGACTCGCCGATCTTGATCTGGCGCATCTTGCCCTCGGGGCGCAGCGGGATGAAATCGGGGTGCTTGAGCGGCGGGTACACCTGCGGGGTGTCGGCCGGGTTGAGCAGGCGGTCGGCCAGCGCGAGCGCGGCCGTCTCGAGCAGGGCGAGGTTGTCGCCCTGGAAAATGAGGCTGTGCGCGAGGCGACCGTTGGCCAGAGCCCGGTCGAGCACGGCAGCGGCGGGGGTCTTGGCGACGGAATCAGGCCAGGCGTTCATGGACGGTTTGCCAGATGAGAGCGGAGACGGTGTCGAGCGGCTGGGTGCTGTCGATGACGGCGATGCGGCGCGCTTCGGCTTGGGCGAGGGCGAGGTAGCCGTCGCGCACGCGGGTGAAGAACTCGGCGGATTCCCTCTCGATGCGGTCGGGCCGGCCGTCGCCGCGGCCGCGCACGCGGGCGTGGCTGACTTCGACGGGGACATCGAGCAGGAAGGTGAGGTCGGGCAGGTGGTGCCCGACGGCGAAGTGGTTGATGCGGGCGACAGCCTCGGGGGCGAGGCGGCGGGCCGCGCCTTGGTAGACGGTGGTGGAGTCGAGGAAACGGTCGCAGATGACGACCTGGCCGGTGGCGAGGGCGGGGGCGATGCGTTCGCGCACGAGCTGGGCGCGGGCGGCGGCGAAGAGGAGAAGTTCGGTCTCGGCGGCCATGGCGCCGCCGGCGCGGTGGTGGAGCAGCAGGTTGCGGATCTCCTCGCCGAGTTCGGTGCCGCCCGGTTCGCGGGTGACGAAGGTCTCGAGGCCGGAGTGCTGGAGCCGGGTGACGAGGCGTTCGATCTGGGTGCTTTTGCCGCTGCCCTCGGAGCCTTCGAAGGTGATGAATTTGCCGCGGAGGTTCACAGGTGGGTCGGTTGGGCGAGGGGAGCGGGTGGCGGGCGGTTAGGGAAAGGCCGGTGAAAACGCGCGGCAATGGAAAAGACCGTGTCGCGCGCGCTGTTTCCGGGGGAAATTCCGTTGATGCGCTGCGGCAAAGGGAGCAACACTGCGACTCCGATGCCCGTCCCCTTTTCCGCCGTGTCCGGTATTCTCGCCAACATCAATCTCATCGAGGTGTTCGCCCAGTCCGACTTGGTCGGACAGGCCATCACGGTGGTGCTCGCCGTCTTCAGCGTGTTCGCGTGGTCGCTGATGCTGGGCAAGCACTTCGAGCTGAAGAAACTCAAGGCGCTCAACGAAGCGTTCGAGTACCACCTGCGCGACCAGCGACGGCTGTTCGACGCCCCGCCCACCTTCCGCGCCAAACGTGCGATCCCCTACGGGGATCTGTTCGCCGACGCGCTGGAGGCCTATGTGCGGTCGGCGCAGATCGGGCGCGAGCGCGGGGAGCAGAGTGCGCGCTCGTGCCTCGAGCAGGCCGAGAACGCCATCCAGCGGGCGCTCGCCCGGCAGACGCTGCGCTACGAATCGAGCATGATCTTCCTCGCGTCGATCGTCTCGGGCGCGCCGTTCCTCGGCCTGCTCGGCACGGTGTGGGGCGTGATGGTGGCGTTCAGCGCGGTGGCGACGCAGCAGACGGCGTCGATCCAGACGCTCGCGCCCGGTGTCGCGGCGGCGCTGCTGACCACGGTCGCCGGCCTGATTGTCGCGATTCCTTCAGTTTTCGGATACAACTATCTGCTCACCCGGGTGAAGGTCCTGATCACCGAGATCGAGAACTACGCGAGCAGCCTCGCCGACCGGATCGAGCTGGAGGCGACGGCCAGCCCGGCGACGGCCGCGTCGGAATCCCCCGACGGGCAGGAGTGAGGGCCCCGCCATGGCGCGCATCTTCCACAGGCGACGGCAACTGGCCCCGGTGGCCGAGCTCAATGTCACCAACCTCATCGATCTCGGCTTCACGCTGCTGATCATCTTCATGATCGCCACGCCGCTGATCCAGCAGAGCCAGAGCATTCCGCTCGATCTGCCGGTGCAGAGCTCGCAGGCGCAGCCGAAGACCAAGGAGCAGGCCCAGCTCATCGCGGTGGATCGAAACGGCAACTACTACTGGGGCTCCAACCGCACCAGTTTGGCGCAGATCCGCGTGAATCTCCAGGCGCTGGCCGAGCTGCCGAAACCTCCGGTGATCCGCATCGAGGCCGATTTCTCCCTTCAATACCAGCAGGTCGTGACCGTACTCGACGAGGTGAAGAAGGTCGGTCTGAGCAAGATCAGCCTCGAGACGCAGATGTCGAAATAGCCGCCAACGCGGTCCATCGCCGATCGTCATGCGCGCCAGTTCCCCAGGATCCCTGCTCCTCTCCACCGCCCTGCATGCGGTGGCGCTGGCGTTGATCGTGGCGCTCTCGCTCTGGTTCAAGCGCGCCACCGAGATCAACCCGGCGAACTTCGACCTCTTCGACCTCGACCAGCTCGAAATGGCGGACCGTTTCGAGATGCCCGGTCCCCCCGCCGATCCGCAGAAGGTCCGTTTTGCGCGGCCGAAGGTGAAACGGGTGCCCATCCCCAAGCCGCAACCGGAGACCCCGGCGACCGCACCTCGGCAGAAGGACGCCAAGGTGCCCGAGAAGACGGTGCCGGCGCCGAGCAAGGCGAAGACCACCTCCTACGCGGACTTCCAGAAGCAGAACCAGAAGCAGCTGCAGGCGAACCAGAAGGTGCGCAGCAACGCCAAGTCGGCCCCCGCGCCCGGGGTGGACGCCAAGGGGATCGTCGACGATCTGCTGAAGACGGCCTCCGGCACGAACGGCAACAAGGCGACGATCGCGGCCCTGGACGCGTACTTCGCCCGCCTGACCAACGCCCTGCGTGCGGCCTGGGAGCAGCCCGACTCGATGGTCGATCTGCTCGTGGCCAAGGTTTCCTTCCATCTGGCCGCCGACGGTTCGATCTCGCGGGTGAAGATCGTGAAGACGTCAGGAAGCCAGGAGTACGACCAGTCGGTGCTCGACGCCTTCAGCCGGGTCCGCTCGATCGGCGCCGTGCCGGGCGGGAAGAGCGGGACGTACGTCATCAACTTCAAGATGACCGAGTGAGCGGGGCGCCGGTGGCGCGAGCAAGCTCGCGCCCGACGACAATGGGATGACCACGCCTCAGCCCTCGATCGCGCGGCGGAAGGCGACGCGGTCGGCGGCGCGGAAGAAGGCGGTGCCGGCGACGAAAGTGTCGGCGCCGGCGGCGCGGCAGAGCGGGGCGGTCTTGTCGTCGACGCCGCCGTCGACCTCGATGCGAAAGCCGAGGTTGCGTTCGCGGCGCCAGCAGGCGATCTGCTCGATTTTCGGCAGCACGTCGTGCCGGAAGGACTGACCGCCGAAGCCGGGCTGGACCGTCATGAGGAGGACGAGGTCGACCTGGGCGAGGAAGGGCTCGACGGCGGCGGCGGGCGTGCCGGGGTTGAGCACGATGCCGTTCTGTTTTCCCAACGCGCGGATACGGGCGAGCACGGCGGCGTGGTCGTAGGCGGGCTCGACGTGGATGCTGATCAGGTCGCTGCCGGCGCGGGCGAAGGGCTCCACGTAGTCGCCGGGGTTGTCGAGCATCAGGTGGGTGTCGAGGAAGAGCGCGGTGTGCTTGCGCAGGGCGGCGGCGGTGCCGGGGCCGAAGGTGAGGTTGGGCACGAAATGCCCGTCCATGATGTCGAGATGCAACCAAGAGGCGCCGGCGGCGGCCGCCGCGGCGGCGCTGCCGGCGAGGTTGGCGTGGTCCCCGGCGAGCAGGGAGGGCGCGAGCAGAGGGTCGGGCATGGCCACGGCGGGCACGGTCACCAAGTGTCGAGCACGGCGTGCGCGATCTCGACGGCGAGGGCCTCGGCGAGGAGCGGCATCGTCTGGTATTCCGCGGGCTGGAGACCGCTGTCGACGAAGACGTCGCGGGCGACGGCGATGGTGCGCCGGTCGAGCAGGATCTTCTCGTTGCGGTCGCGCACGGTGATCTCGGCGGTGAGCTTGGCGGCGAACTTGCGGGCCAGGGCGGTGTCGTCGTGGCGGGCGGCGAGCACGTCGCGCTCGAAGCGGACGAGATGGATCTCGAGGGTGGCCTCGGCGGCTGCGGCGTCGGCGGCGAGGCCGATGCGGGCGTCGCGGGCGAGGGCGAGGCGGACGGCGTTGGTGACGAGCGGGCCGGCCTGGGGGGCGAAGGCGGAGTTGGTCGCCGGGGCGACGAACAGCGACTGGGCGACGGGGCGGCCGGGCGCGCCGAGGTGGTAATGGGAGCAGCCGGCGAGGCCGGCGAGCAGCGCGAGGGCGAGGAGGCTACGGACGAGAGGGCGCATGGCGGATGCCTAGGGGCGGGGCGTGGGGCCCGCGCTCAGAAGAGCCAGAGCACCTTCTTCTTCTTGGGCTTGGGGGGCTCGATGCGGTTGGCGCGGGCGGCGGCGGCGGCCTCCTGCTCGGCGAGCCGGGGCGCGATCTTCTCGAGGCGCGCCTTGGCTTTCTCGGCGACCTCCGAGTTCGGGTAGGCGGTGATGGCCTCGTTGTAGAAGACTTTTGCCGCGATGTAGTTGTGGCGCTTGTAGTGGTAGAACTCGGCCAGCTTCATCTTGCTCATCGCGTACTCGGACTTCATCTCGTCGAGCCCCTTCTCGGCCGCGGCGACGCCGGGGTCTTGGGGGAAGAGGATGAGGAAGTCCTGGAAGTAGGTGGCGGACTCCTTGGCGGAGAACTGGTCGTACTCGGGTCCGTCGACGAGCGAGGCCTGGACCTGGGCCATGCGCAGGTAGGCGTCGGGGGTGAGGATGCTCTGGGGGTAGAAGTTGATCATGCGGTCGAGGGCGTCGACCGCCTCGATCTTGCTGCTGAAGCGCTTGTGCAGCTGGGCGATGCGCATGAGGGCGAGCGGGGCGTAGTCGCTGTACGGACCGTTGGCCACGACGTATTCGAAGTAGGTGATGGCGCGCTCGCGTTTGGGCAGGCCGGGGAGCAGGCCCCAGAACCAGCGGCGGCGGGCGCCGTCGGCCACGGCGGAGGCGATGCGATACTGCTCGGCGATGACGTCGTTGAAGCGCTCGTAGTTTGGATACAGGCCGACGATCTGCTGGTAGGCCTCGAAGGCCTTGGCGTAGTTGCGCTGCGCCAGGCGGATCTGGGCGGTGCGGAAGTGGGCCTCGGGGCCGTAGATCGACTTGCCGTAGTCCCGGGTGACGCGCTTGTAGAGGCGCAGGGCGCGGCCGTCGTGCCCGGCCTCCTCCGCGGTGCGCGCGCGGTTCATGAGGTCGAGGGCGTTGCGGCCGTCCTCGCCGGCGACGGCCGCGAGGGCGCCGCCTTCGACCTGCCAGCCGGTGCCGGGGGTCCAGACGAGCCCGGCGCGCAGGGCCGCGGGGGCGACGAGGGTGGCGAGGAACAGGCCGAGGAGGGGGAGCAGGCGCGAGGGGCGCATAATTTTTAGGACCAGCGAATCAGGGCGGATGCCCAGGTCAAGCCGGCGCCGAAGGCGACGAACAGGACGTAGTCGCCAGCGACGATACGGCCGGTGCGGACCGCCTCGTCGAGGGCGATGGGGATGGAGGCGGCGGAGGTGTTCCCGTAGCGTTCCAGGTTCATGAACACGCGCTCGGGCGGCAGCTTCATGCGCTGTGCGATGGCGTCGATGATACGCTGGTTGGCCTGGTGCGGGATGAGCAGCTTCACCTGGTCGGGGGAGACACCGCTTTTCTCCAGAAGTTCGACGGCGGCGTCCTGCATCGCGGTGACGGCGAGCTTGAAGACCTCCTTGCCGCGCATCTGCAAATAGTGCTCGCGCCGGGCGACGGTCTCGGCGGAGGCCGGGTGCAGGGAGCCGCCGGAGGTGATCTTGATGAGATCGCCGGCGTTGCCGTCGGCGTAGAGCTTGGTGCCGATGATGCCGGTGCCCGTGCCGGGTTGGAGGCCGAGGACGACGGCGCCGGCGCCGTCGCCGAAAAGCACGCAGGTGGTGCGGTCCTGGTAGTCGGTGATGGAGGTGAGCTTGTCGGCGCCGACGACGAGGGCGCAGCGGTAGCGGCCGGAGGTGAGCATGGCGCTGGCGACCTCGAGGTTGTAGAGGAAGCCGCTGCAGGCGGCGACGAGGTCGAAGCAGGCGCAGGGGCCGAGGCCGAGCTTCTTGTGCAGGACGGTCGAGGCCGAGGGCAGGGGCGAGTCGGGCGTGCAGGTGGCGACGATGAGCAGGTCGATGTCGGCCGGGATGAGCTTGGCGGCGGCGAGGGCGGCCTGGCAGGCCTTCAGGGCGAGGTCGGAGGTGGCCTCGTCGGGGGCGGCGATGTGGCGCTCGCGGATGCCGGAGCGGGAGACGATCCACTCGTCGTTGGTGTCGACGATGCGGGAGAGTTCCTCGTTGGTGAGGATGCGTTCAGGGGCGTAGGAGCCGGTTCCGAGGATGACGACTGAGTGGCCGACAGGGTTCATGCAGAAACGGGGGTGCGGGGCGCGGCGGTGCCGAGGGGCGGGCGCGCGGGGAGCTTAGGCGTTGGGTTTGCCGAGAAGGGTGTTGGCGGCGGCGACATCGGCCTCGATGTGGTGCACGAGGTCGGTGCGGAGAAACTCGCTGGCGTCGTGGATGGCATTCATCAGGGCGTGCCGGTTGGCGGAACCGTGGGCCTTGATGACACAGCCGCGCAGGCCGAGCAGGGGGGCGCCGCCGAAGCGTTCGGGCTGGATACGGTGTTTGAGGCCGCGCAGGGCGCCCTTGCCCAGGAACGCGGCGAACATGCGTGCGGGGTTGGCGGTGAAGAGGGTCTTGAGCTCGCGGCCGACGAATTTCACGAGCGACTCCCATGTCTTCAGACAGATGTTGCCGGTGAAGCCGTCGCAGACGACGACGTCGATCTCGTCGCGGAAGACCTGGAACCCCTCGACCGGGCCGACGTAGTTGATGAGATGGCCGAGCGCTTTGAGGGATTCGTGCGTCTCGTTGATGAGGGCGTTGCCCTTGCCCTCCTCGGTGCCGATGGTGAGCAGGCCGACGCGGGGGCGCTCGATGCCGAGTTCGACGCGGCAGTAGTGGGTGCCGAGGATGGCGTTGTGGACGAGGTGGCGCGCGCTGGCCTCGGGGTTGGCGCCGCCGTCGATAAGGATGAAATGGCCGCCCTCGCGGGGGACGACCGGAGCGAGCGCCGGGCGCTCGACGCCGTCGAGCGTGCGCAACTTCAGCGTGCCGGCGGCGACCAGGATCTTGGTGTTGCCGGTGCTGACGACCGCGGCGGCGGTGCCGTCCTTGACCAGGTCCATCGCGCGGAGCATGGACGCATCCTTCTTGCGCCGGATGGCGGTCATGACGTCGTCCTCCATGGAGACGACATCGGAGGCGTGCTGCAGGCGGATCTTGCGGTGGTCGGCGAGACCGGCCGAAGCGAGCAGCGGTTTCAACTGCGCCTCGTCACCCACTAGGATGACGGGGCACAAGTCGGGAAAAGCATCGAGAGCGAGCTGCAACGCGGCGACGACCTCGGATGGGCCGAGGTCGCCCCCCATGGCGTCCACCGCGATGCTACCGGTGGCGGGGGCGGAGTCGCTCATTGCTGGCGTTGACGGCGTGGGGGCCGGACGGGAGGGACTCCCGGTCAGACTTCGACGTCGAGCACTTGGCGGCCGCGGTACATCCCGGTCTTCGGGTTGACGCGGTGCGGGCGGACGAGGGAGCCGTCGGCGTCGCGGGCGAATTGGGGAGCCTTGAAGGCGTTGGCGGCGCGACGGAGAGCGCTGCGGCGCTTGGACTGTTTACGTTTCGGATTGGCCATGATGAATTTGGGTCGGTGCTTCGGCCGCAGAACGAGACGTCCCGGGCGCGGAAGGGGTGCGAGTAAAGGTCGGGGGGAGGGCGGGTCAAGCAGGGACTCGGCGAGAAACCGGGCCGCCTAGCGAAAGAGAGGGATGGCGAGCGGTCCCGGGATGTTCCGATACAGGTGCGGGCGCGGCGGCGCGCGAGATCAGAAGGCGAACACGAGCACGAGTGTGACCGCCAGGACGATACGGTACACGGCAAAAGGTGTGAGGCCGAAACGGGTGAGCGTGGCGACGAGGAACTTGATGGCGAGGGCGGCCGACCCGAACGCCACGAGGATGCCGAGCAGCACCGGGGCCCAGCCGAAGACCTCCAGCATGGCCGGGCCGGTCTTCCACCCCTTCAACAGGGCGGCGCCGGCGAGGGTGGGCAGACCGAGCAGAAAGCTGAACTCGGCGGCCTGCGCCGGTTTCAACCCCACGATGTAGCCGCCGACGATCGTCATCATCGAGCGGCTGGTGCCCGGCCACATCGCCACGCACTGGAGGGCGCCGACGAACAGCGCCTCGCTCGGGCGCAGCTCGGAGGGTTGGCGGCCGTTGGACTGGTGCCACTGCGAATGTTTCCGGCGGCGGTCGACGTAGATCATGAACGCGGCGCCGGCGACGAGGGCGGCGACCACGGGCCAGAAACCGAAGAGCTTGGCCTCGATCCAGTCGTCGAGCGTGAGCCCGCAGACGACGGCCGGCAGCACGCCCAGCACGATGTTGCGCAGGAGCTTCGTGCCCTCCCGGTCCAGGCCGACGGCCCCGAGGACGAGGCTCCACAACTGGCTCCAGTAAAGCACCACGACCGCCGCGATGCCGCCGATCTGGATGACGACCGTGTAGGTGTTGGCGGCGACGGCGGTGGTGAGGGGCAGCCCTGCGGGATCTTCGGGCGAGGGGGGCTTGATCCAGCGCGGCCGGCCCGCGGAGTCGGTGAGCTGGCGCTCGTCGTCGAGCCCGAGGAAGTGGTTGGCGATGATGAGGTGGCCGGTGGAGGAGACCGGGAGAAACTCGGTGATGCCTTCGACCAACCCGAGCACGATGGCCTCGCCCGTGGTGAGCTCGCGGGCCGCGACCGCCGCGGTCTCGGGCGGCGTGCTGGCGACGTCGGCCGGCACCGACGGCGCCTGGCCGTGGGCGGCCGCGAGGGCGAGCAGGAAGGCGAGCAGGCTACCGACGATACGCATGGCGCGGATGCTCGCGATGGGTGCGGAGGTGTCGAGTTCCGTTCTCCGGCGCAGCCGCGCCGCGGCCGGCGCGGGCGGGCGCGGCCCGATTGTGGTGCTGCGCCTGGGCGCGTGCCCGCGGGGTCAGTCCCGCGGCGGCTCGTCGGCGTACCAGCGGCTCTCGCGGCCGGCCGCATCGACCGCTGTCACGAGATACTCGTCACCGGCACGTCCGTCGGGGTCGGCGAACTCCGTGTCGGTCACCAGCGGGGCGGGCGTCTCGCGGTACGGCGAGTTGAGCCAGGTCCAGGGACCGCCGACCGCCGGGGCGCGGTAGATTCTGTATCCGGTGGCTCCGGCCACGGCGGACCAGGTGAGATGGTTGGCGCCGCGCGCCCGGCGAACCACCAGGTCGGCCGGCAGCGCCGGGGCCGTCTGGCGCGGCACGGGCTGGTCGGCCAGGGCGAGCAGGAGGTCGGCGTGGGTGTACCACATCAGCTCGGACCACGCCTGCTTGCGGCGGGACGCCTCGTCGAGCCAGTAGGCGGCCTCGGTGCTGCCGATCCGGCCGCGGTCGGCGGCGTGCGCGAACAGGCCGACGAGCGGGTTGCACGACCAACCTTCCCAGCGGTGGTCGTGGGCCTGCCCGCGGAAGAAGTTCGCCCGAGACCAGCTGCGCGCCTCGGACCCGGGCGCCGCGCGATGCTGGAGATCGGCGGTGACATCGACGCAGTCGAAATACCGGCCGAGGGCGGCGGGGTGGAGCCAGAGGTCCTCGCCGGTGGACAGCTCGAGCGACCGCAGCTGGAACTCGGAGATCCCCTCGTAGAGCAGGTCGGAGGGGTCGGGCCGGCCGACCTCGCCGGGATAGGGCCGCTGGCCGTGTCCGTAGATGGCGGTGACGCCGGGGGCATGGAGGGCGTCGCGCGCCCACGTGGCGAGGGCGGTGTCGCCGGTCTCGTTGGCGCCGAACAGGGCGAGGCCGAGCGGGCCGAGCTGCATGTTCAGGGCCGAGGCGAAGCAGTCGACCCGGGGGAAACCGGCGGCGTTCACGCGGCCGAACGCCTGGTGCGAGGCGGCGCCGATCGCGTGCGCGACGGACGGCAGGCGCGGGTGGGGCGCCCACCGGTGGAGCAGAGGGATGACGCTGCTGCCGTAGGCGAGATGGTAGGGGTCGATGCGGCCCTGGTCCTTCGGGTTGCGCGGTTGGGGCGGCGTGGCCCGGGCCCAGCCGGGCAGGTGTACCGAAGGGTTGGACTCGGAGGCTCCGGGCCGGCGGGCGAGCAGCGCGTCGTATTGCGGGCGGTTGCGCTCGAGCCGCAGGAGCGCGGCATCCTGCGTCCAGTTGCGGCCCCAATACTGGATCTCGCGGAAGCGCCGGGCGATCGCCGGCATGAGGGCGAGGCAGTCGGCGGGGCCGAGCGCGGGTTCGTCGACGACCGCGACCAGCGGCTGGAACTGGCGGCGCGCCAGCTGCCAGAGGGACTCGGCGTCGAGTGCGGTGGTGAAGGCGAACCGCAGCTCCCCCCAGAACGCGCGCAACGAGGCGCTGTGGCCGTCGGTGTTGCGGCGGAAGGAGGAGGCGCCGGCGATCGCCACCGTGTCGCCGTCGAGGGTCACCGCTCCGCCACCGGTCTGCACATACGGCACGGGCAGCAGGCCGAGGCCGGCGGGGCGGTCGACGAGCGCGTCGAGGAAATGGCCCTGGGTGGACCGGGTGAGTCGGCGCAAACCGGCGGGGACGCGCACCACCTCGGCGTTGCGACCGGGGCCGAGGCGGAGCCGGCCGGCCAGCAGGCGGTGGTCCTCCGCGCCCACCACCACGGCGGAGGGCTCGCCCTCGGGCGCGAGGCGCTCGGTCTGGACGAGCACGGCGCCGTGCGCGGGGACGCGGTAGGTGAATTCGGCGGAGTCGGGCAGACCGCGCGGTCCGATCCGCACGGTGAACTTGGCGAAGAGCGGACCGCTGCCGTAACGCACCTCGCGGATCTCGAGGTCTTCGGGCTCGCGGTAGGTGAGCGTGGTGCGGCGGCTGACGGTGCAGTCGGGCGCTTGGCGGACGAGCGTGAGCGCGGGGGCGATCCAGCCGTCGGGCAGGTCGAGGTCGCGGCCGAATACCTGCACGGCGGTGATCGCGCCGGCGCGCGGGCCGGCAGCGAGGAAGGTGATGGCGAGGTCGCGACCGGCCAGTGTGACGCAGTCACCGTCGCGCTGGCAGGCGAGCGCGGGCGGCGGCGGGGGGACGGCGGCGGTGCGCCGGACGAGCACGAAGCGCTGGCGTTCCCAGGCGGCGAGTGTCACCGGAAAATAGAGATGGCAGCGGGTCAGGCGACCGGTCTCGTTGCGGCGAAGATCGTCGAGCTGGAAGACGATGGGGTGCTGGCGGGCGGTGTCGGTCTCGGCGAAGAGCGCCCAGTCGGCGGGATCGCCCGGCTCGTCCTCGTGGAGAAACAGCGGCGTGCGAACGAGTTCGTCGGCGCGGGGCTCGCCGGTGCGTTCCTCGACGGTCAGCAGCCGGAGGACGTCGCCGGTTGCCGTATCGGCGGGTTTGAGGCGCGGGGCAAAGGTGGCGGGCCAGGCGGGCGTGGCGTCGAACGCGTCGGCGGTGGGCGGGGCAGCGTGCAGGGACGCTGCGGCGAGGAGGACGAGCAGGACGATGAGGCGAAGATGGGCGCGGAGGCACCGCATAATGGCGGGAGGCTAGGACAGGTTGGCAAAATCGCCAGCGCTCGCGGTACATCGGGCCGGGGCAGATCGAACTGGCCGCGGCCGCCACGCGCGTGGCGCAGCTCAGGCCGTGAGCTCGATGCGGTTGCCGTCGGGGTCGAGCACGACGCTCTCGTAGTAGCCGTCGCCGGTGCGGCGGGGGTCGCCGAGCACGCGCACGCCGGCGAGGCGGAGGCGTTCGGTCTCGGCGCGCACCGCCGCTTCGCTGCCGAGCGCGAGGGCGAAATGGGCGTAGCCGGTGTGGTCGGGCGCGGCGGCTGGAGGTGGGGCGGCGAGGGCGGGCTGCTCCATGAGTTCGAGCCGGCCGCCGCCGGGGAAGGTGAGGAAATACGAGCGGAACGGCCGTGTGGCGCTGGAGTAGAGCGGGCCCGCGGTGCAGCCGAGTTGGCGCACGTAGAAGTCGCGGAGCAGTTCCAACCGGGGCGTCCAGAGCGCGAGGTGTTCGAGGCGCATGGCGGGAGCGAAGCCGACTCGGCGGGGCGGGGCAAGACGCCGCCGATTTCGTCGCCACGGAATGCATCGGGCGCGGTTCGCGGTCGACGCGGAGGGGACAGGCGGTTCGGCTGGCGACACCATGACGAATCCCAACGGCATCGACCTCGCCCAGCAACTCGTCGACGAAGTCGCGCGGCTGCTCCCGGAGTACCTGCGCGATCCGGTGGACCGCGAGATGTCGGGCAACGGCAACGCCGCGGTGTGCGTGATCGCGCCGGACGGGCGGTTCGTGGGCCGCATCTTCGGGACCGCTACAGGCAAGGGCCGCTGGGTCTTCGGCATCGCGGCGCGCAAGGTGAGCCAGGTGCGCGCGACCGGCTACGCCACGGGGCGCTTCGAGGAGTTGGTCTATGCCAAGAAGCTCGACGACGGTCCGTTCGGCATCATGCGGCCGGACTTCATCGGCTGGGAGGGCGGCGTGGCGCTCCATGGGCCGGACGGGCAGTTGTTCGCGGCGGCGTTCTCGGGTTTCCGCGGCGAGAAGGATGTGGAGATCGTCGTGCGCGCCGCCGGCCAAGTCCCGGGGTTGCGGGTGAAGGTGGACTGAACAGAACCGCGATCGCGGGCGTGCCGTCGGCTTAGTGCCGCGCTGCGAAACCTTTCGCGGGGCCGCTGGCGAAGTTCGGGTGCTGCGGATTGACGATCACGCGGCGGGCCGAGGGGACGACCACCAAGTCCATGTCCTCCATCGGCACGGCGCCGAGCAGGACTTCGTCGCCCAGCACAACCGCACCGACGTAGCACTCGCGGTTTTCGAAGGTCACGCGGATCGGGCCGACGTAGTCGCAGAGCACGCGTTTGCCGTCGGCGGTGGTCACGTCCTTCTGCGAAGTCGATTCGAGTTGGAGCTGCACGCGCACCGCGTCGGGGAGGCAGAGAAAGAGCGAGCCAGTGTCAGCCAGCGCCTCCGCTTCGAACGGCTGGAGGTCGGGCCGTTTGGGGTTTTCGAGGCGGAGCGTGGCAGGAGCCGAGTCCATGGTGGACGGATCGCCGAGTGTGCGGTGGTTCGCAAGTGCCGAGGTTTTGGCCACCGCGATGACTAAACCCCGAGAATCTGCTTCAAGGACCTGACGCTTTTAAGTTTCCCTGAGTGCGGTGGACTGTTGAAGAGGCCGGGAACCTCGATCTCTCGCAGAATGGCTGTATCGCTTTTGTTTAGGAGCTCAGGGTTCCTCTCAAGCGCGATGCCGATTAGGCTGTTTTCCAGAAACTGTACGTCTCGATATCCGTTGCAGCTTGGCGATGCGATGCGGTCGGTAGGCGTGCGCTTTGCCAACAAGTGCAGGAACGCATTTCCGCTCCCTCGGCGGATGGCGGAGTCGATCTTCGTGACCTTATGCGCGGAGAAACACTCCTTCCTGAATGACTGTTTCTCTGCGAGTCCAACGTACCAGACGACGTTCCGAACGGAGATCAGGTAAGCACCCACTCCGTCGGATAGCCCGTATTCCGAAGTCTCAACTTCATCCCAGAATGCGGCCTTCTCAGTGGCTTCGCGCGTAAACAGCCCATCGATGTTTCGGGGCAGGAGGAAAGGACCGTGAACGGTGTACCGCATACGCGAAGTCACGCCGTCTCCGCTTCGGCTTCCTCGTGCTTCTTGCCGAGCAACGTCGTCTGCTCGCATTCGCCGAGGATGGCGTGGGCGGAGTCGGCGTCGGGGGCGTGCCAGAGTTGGGCGAGCAGATCGGTCTTCGAGGCCATCATGCACAGGCGGGCGAGGGTGTGCAGGTGCAGGTGGTCGTCCTGGCAGCAGAGCAGGAAGAAGAGGCGGGTGTGGCCGCCGTCGCAGGCGCCGAAGGGGATGGTGGCGATGGTGCGGCCGAGCAGCAGAAAGGAACCGTCGAACGCGTACTCCTCGTGGTGGCGGGCGTGCAGCAACGCCATGCCGCCGGGCAGCGCGGTGGTGCAGAGCTCCTCGCGCTCCTGCACGCTGGCGAGCAGCGCCTTCGGGTCGTAGACGCGACCGGTCGTGGCGGCGAAATCGACCATGTCGCGGATGACGGCCGACTTGGTGCGCGAGGCGAGGTCGAGCTTGATGTACTCGGTGCGCAGGAGCTCCGGCATGAGCGCATCCTCGTCGCGGATATGGCGGATCTGGGCGGTGCTCTGCTCGTGGAAGGCGGTGAGCCGGCGGTCGGGCAGCCCGAGGATGCGGCATGAAGCCCACGCGTCGATGTCGCCGCGCAGGAACACCGGCCGGTTGCCGCGCATCTGGTGCGGCATGTCGGCGGTTTTGAGCAGGCGGTGGATATCTTCGGGCCGAAGGTGGAGATAGTCCGCGACCTCCTCGAAGGAGAGCGTCCGGTGGGGCATGGGAGCGGAAGGCTGGAGCGGGAGAGGGAAAATTGCAGCGAAAAATCGCGGGGGAACCTTGGGCGCGGTTCGGGGCGGAGCGAGGTGGGTCGCGCGGATGGCGGGCAGGACCGGTCGTTGGCCGGTCGGGTTGGGGCAGCGCCGCAGGGGACGGCGGGGCGCGTGGGGTCCAGTCGGAGACTGGACCGACGGGGTGTGTCGCGGACAAACGCGCCCACCGACAGGCGCGGCTGGAACGCGACGCTCGACAGCGGCAGCCGCGGCGTGCGTTGCTGGGCGGGTGACCGCCACTGCCCAGAACCACCCGCTCGCGCCGCTGCCCGGCCCGTACAACGCCGACGCGGTGCTCGACCGTTTCCTCACGGTCATGGGCGAACGCGGACTCTCGCTCTACCCGGAGCAGGAGGAGGCGATCCTGGAGCTGTTCGCCGGCAAGAACGTCGTGCTCAACACGCCCACCGGCTCGGGAAAATCGCTTGTCGCGGCGGCGATGCACTTTCGCGCGCTGTGCGCCGGCGAGCGCTCGGTCTACACGTGCCCGATCAAGGCGCTGGTGAACGAGAAGTTCCTCTCGCTCTGCCGCGACTTCGGCCCTGACAACGTCGGCATGATGACCGGCGATGCCTCGGTGAACCCGCAGGCGCAGGTGCTCTGCTGCACCGCCGAGATTCTGGCCAACATCGCCCTGCACCGCGGACACGAGAGCGACATCCGTGCGGTGATCATGGACGAGTTCCACTACTACTCGGACCGCGAGCGCGGCTACGCCTGGCAGACGCCGCTGCTCACCATGCCCGGTGCGCGCTTCCTGTTGATGTCGGCCACGCTCTCGACGACGACGTTCTTCGAGGAGGAGATGACGCGGCTGACCGGCGCGGAGTCGGTCACGGTGCGCGGCGACCGCCGGCCGGTGCCGCTGGAGTTCGAATACTCAGAGACGCCGCTTGCCGAGAAGGTGCAGGCGCTGCTCGATGGTCAGCGCGCACCGGTCTACCTCGTCTATTTCACCCAGCGCTCGGCCAGCGAGGCCGCGCAGGACCTGATGAGCCTGAACATCTGCACGCGCGAGGAGCGGGCGGCGCTCGGGGTCGAGCTGGAGAAGGTCAAATTCAACAGCCCGTACGGCAAGGAGGTGAAACGCTGGTTGCGCCACGGCATCGGCGTGCACCACGCGGGCCTGTTGCCGAAGTACCGCGTGCTCGTCGAACAGCTCGCGCAACGCGGCCTGCTGAAGGTCATCTGCGGCACGGATACCCTCGGCGTCGGCATCAACGTGCCGATCCGCACGGTGCTGTTCACGCAGCTCTGGAAGTACGACGGCCAGAAGTCGGCGATCCTGAGCGTGCGCGACTTCCGCCAGATCTCCGGGCGGGCCGGGCGGCGCGGGTACGACAATGTCGGTTACGTCGTGATCCAGGCGCCCGAGCACATGATCGCCAACAAGCGCGCCGAGGAGAAGGCCGCGGGCGACCCGAAGAAGCAGAAGAAGCTCGTGAAGGAGCGCCCGCCGGAGGGCTTCGTCGGCTGGGACCAGAAGACGCTGGAGCGCTTGCGCACCGCGCCGCCGGAGGTGCTCACGTCGCATTTCGACGTCTCGCACGGCATGCTCCTGCAGGTGCTCGCGCGCGACGGCGACGGTTGCCGCGCGATGCGGGCGATCATCGCGGCGTGCCACGAAACCGCGCCGCGGAAGACCTATCTGCGGAAGAAGACGTGGCAGCTCTTCCGCTCGCTCATCGAGCGCAAGATCGTGGAGTTCGTTTCGCCGTGGCCGGCGAAACGTAGGTCCGCCGCACCGGACGGTGCGGCGGACGGAGGAGAGCGGATGAGCGGGGGCGTAGAGACTCTGTTGGTCTCTGGTATGAGGGGACTGGAGGCGCGCCCGACGGGTCGGAAGCTGCGCGTGAACGTGGAACTCCAGGAGGATTTCTCGCTGCACCAGACGCTGTCGCTGTGGCTGCTCGACACGTTGCCGCTGCTCGACCGGGCGTCGCCGACGTACGCCGTCGACGTGCTCACGTTGTGCGAGTCGATCGTCGAGGATCCGGATGCGATCCTGCGGCAGCAGGTGAGCAAGCTGAAGGGTGAGCTCGTGGCGGAGCTGAAGGCCGCGGGAGTGGAGTACGACGAGCGGATGGAGAAGCTCGAGCAGGTCGAGTACCCGAAACCGTTGCGCGAGTTCGTGTACGACACGTTCAACCGCTTCGCCGCGGCGCACCCGTGGGTCGAGGGCGAGAACATCCGGCCGAAGTCGATCGCACGCGAGATGTTCGAGCGCTACCAGTCGTTCGCCGAGTATGTGCGCGACTACGGGCTGGAGCGCATGGAGGGGCTGCTGCTGCGCCACCTCTCGCAGACGTGGAAGGTGCTTTCGCAGACCGTGCCGGAGGCGAGCAAGACCGAGGAGGTCTTGGAGATGGAAACCTACTTCCGCGAACTGATCCGCGGCATCGACTCGTCGCTGCTCGAGGAGTGGGAGAAGATGCGCAACCCCGACTACGTGGCTGAGGAGGTCGGCGACAAGCCGGCGCGGCCGTCGAGCTACGACCTCACGCGCGACGTGCCGGCGTTCCGGCGACAGATCCGCGCGGCGATCTTTGCGTTCCTGCAGGACGTGAATGTGCGCGACTGGGAGGCGGCCGCGGAGCGGCTGGCGGAGGAAACCGGAGACCGGAAACCGGAGACCGGAAAGACCGAGGACGGAGGACCGACGACAGATGGCGGCAGCGCGGCGGCCCCGCAGGTGGCCCCGTTGGGCGAGAGCCTCGAGCTAGCGAAGAAGGTGGCGGTGCGGAAGCTGGAGACGCGGTTCGCGCCGTACTTCGAGGCGCGCGGGCGGTTCCGGCTCGACCCGGCGGGACGCGCGACCGGGCACACCCATTGGGTCGAAGAGAACCGTGAAGCCAACGAACTGACCGTGGCGCAGGTGCTCGTCGATCCCGAGGAGGCGAACGACTGGGAGCTGGTCTTCGCCGTTGACCTCAACGCCTCGCGCGCGACCCAGGGCGTGGTGCTGCGGCTGGTCGAGTTGCGGCCGATCGGGGCATACTGAGCCGTGATCATGCAGTCCGCGAGTAGGTCCAGTCTCTGACTGGACGCCCGAACACGTGAGCCGGCGGTCACGGCTGGAATCGGCGGTGTCCGGTCGGAGACCGGACCCACGGGGAGAGCATGCTGGCCGGGGTGCGGAGCGGGCGGGCGCCCGCTGCATGCAAGTTCGTGGCTTGCAGCGGTAAAGTTTGGGCGGAACGGGCCGATTCGACTGCCGCACCCAGAGTGTACCCATGAGCATCGCCCCCGTTCTCCTGCAGCAGGTTGAGGACATCATCAATCGCATCGCCGCAGAGGCCATCCTGGCCCAGCCCGGTCGCGATGACGGCCTGATTCCCGCCTACAGTCTGCTTGGCCAACTCTGCGACCTGCTCGTGGACCACCCCGACGCCCTGCAGCCGCCGCACAATCTGCGCGAGGTGCTGGAGCGGCGTCTCGATGCGGCCCAGCCCTTTGACGAGGAATCCCTCGCGCAACTCCAGCATTTTGCGGAGCACTACCCGTACGTCGTCGACGCGATGCGTGCCGGCAAGCCGATCCAGTACAAGGAGATGAATCCGGCGGGCAGCGTCTCTGCGGATGCGCCCTCGGCAGCTCCGGCGCGGCCGGGCATCACGGCGCCGCCGGATGCGCTGATGGACCTGCGGCTGGAGGAAAACCGGGAGCTGCTCACCGAGTTCCATTCCGAGGCGGTCGACCATCTGTCCCAGATCGAGGCCGCGCTGCTCCAGCTCGAGAACAACCCGACCGACGCCGAGGCGATCAGCTCCATCTTCCGCTCGTTCCACACGATCAAGGGCGTCTCCGGGTTCCTCCAGCTTACGCCGATGCACACCTTGACGCACGAGGTGGAGTCGTTGCTCGACTTGGTGCGCAACAACAAGCTCGCGCTGACCTCGACGATCATCACCGAGATGCTCAAGGCGCGCGATGCGCTGCAGGCGCTCGTGGGCCAGATCACGGTGGCGCTGGAGAAGGGCGAGTTGCCGACCGAGATTGTCCCCGTGGGCCACCTGATCGTTGCGGTGAAGACCTTGGCCGCTGGCGGGAACGCTGCCGCGCCGTCGGCCGCACAGCCGCCGCCCCCGGTGGAGGCGGCCGCCCCGGCGCCCGTTGTGGAGTCTGCCGCCACGGTTGAGTCGGTGGCACCTGCGGAAGTCGCCCCGGAGGCGGGCACGGCCCCCGCTGCGGTCACCGCCCCGGCGCAGAACGGCAGCTCGAACGCAATGGCGGCCGCGACGAAAAAATCCAGCGGCCCGTCGACCATCCGCGTCAACACCGAGAAACTCGACTCGCTCATGGATGTCGTGGGCGAACTGGTGATCGTGCAGAGCCAGTTGCAGGAGAGTGCGCGGCACCTGCTCGACTCCAACAACTCCCTCCAGCGCAACCTCGCGCAGGTCACCCGCATCACCAAGGAGTTGCAGCACACCTCGATGTCGCTGCGCATGATCCCCGTGAAGGCGACGTTCCAGAAGATGGAGCGCCTGGCGCGCGATCTCGCACGCGATTGCGGCAAGAAGGTGAGTTTCAGCGTCGAGGGCGAGGACACCGAACTCGACCGCACGGTCGTCGAGGAGATCAACGACCCGCTGGTCCACATGGTGCGCAACTCGCTCGACCACGGACTGGAACCCGCCGCCGACCGCCTGAAGATCGGCAAGGCCGAGGCCGGCAAAGTCCAGCTGAAGGCCTACCATCAGGGCAGCAACATCGTGCTCGAGCTGTCCGACGACGGTCGCGGCATCGACCCGCAGAAGGTGCTCGCCAAGGCGATCCGGCAGGGCCTGGTCTCCGAGGGGGACAAACTCTCCGAGGACGAGATCCTCAACCTCATCTTCCTGCCCGGTTTCTCGACCGCCGAGAAGGTCACCTCCATCTCCGGCCGCGGGGTGGGCATGGATGTCGTCCGCCGCAACATCGAGAAGCTGCGCGGCAAGATCGAGATCGAGTCGGAGCTGGGCAAGGGCTCGCGCTTCCGTATCATTCTGCCGCTGACGATGGCGATCATCGACGGCCTGATCGTGAAGGTGGGCGAGGACCGTTTCATCCTCCCGACGACCTCGGTGAAGATGGCCTACCGGCCCGCCGCCGAGACGCTGTCCACCGTGCAGGGCCGCGGCGAGGTGCTCGACCTGCGCGGCAAGATCATCCCGCTGCACCGCCTGCACCAGAAGTTCGCCATCGAGCCGAAGGCGCACAACCCCGCCGAGGGCATCGTCGTCATCGTCGAGTTCTCCGGACGGACCAGCGGCCTGCTCGTCGACGAGATGGTCAGCAAGCAGGAGGTCGTCATCAAAAGCCTGGGGGCGCTGATGCAGGGCCTGCCCGGCGTGGCCGGTTGCGCCATCCTGGGCGACGGCAACATAGCGTTGATCCTGGACCCGGCCTCGCTGCTGAGCGCCGCCTGAGGACACCACCATGCCACTGCCCAACGTGCCCTGCATCGAGGAGGTTTGCGAGAAGGCCGCCCGCCTTCCGTGCTCGCCGGTGCTCTTGCCGCGTCTCTCGAAGGCGCTGGCCAACGAGGGCACGACGGCCGACGAGCTCGAGGCGATCATCGTGGTCGATCCCGCGCTCGCCAGCGCCACGCTGCGGCTGGCCAACTCGGCGTTCTTCGGTGTGGGCTCCGAGTGCGAGACGGTCTCCGAGGCGATCCTACGGCTCGGCTTCCGCGAGATCTACCGGCTGGCCGTGACCACGCTCGGCAGCCGCTGGTTCAACCACCCTGTCGAGGGTTACGGTTGGGAGCCCGGGGATTTCTGCCGCCATTCGCTGTGTGTCGCCGTGGCGGCCGAGAAGCTGGCGGAGGATTCCGGCAAGGTGGACAAGGAACTCGCCTACACCGCCGGCCTCATCCAGGGCATCGGCAAACTCGCCATCGCCTTCGCCTGTGGCGAGTTCTTCGGTGCGGTCCGCGACCATCAGAAGGCGAGCAATTGCACCTGGTGGCAGGCCGAGGCGGAGGTCCTCGGCTACCATCAGGCGATCGTCGGCGCCCGGTTGCTGGAAATCTGGAAGTTCCCCGAGAATCTTACCGAGGTCGTGCGCCACTCCGACCACCCGGCCGGCATCCCGGAGCAGCACCGTGTGCTCATGGCGCACCTGCACGCGGCGAAGTTCGTCGCGACCGCGATCGGCCCCGGCGTGGCCGAGGACGGGTTCCTCATGGAACTCGATTCGGAGCTGCTGCTCGCGCAGGGCTTCGCGCCCGACCGTCTGCTCGCCGTCCAGCCCGATGTGCTCGAGGCGGTGACGAAGCTGTTGCGCGACCAGGTAACCCACGGAGCCGTCAAGCTGTGATCCCCTTCCTCCCCGCCATGAGCAACGCTCGGGTCCTCGTCATCGAGGACGATCCGCCCTCGCGCATGATGTTGGCGCGCGGGCTGCAACGCATGGGCTTCCAGGTCGAGGCCTGCCCGGATGCGATCGAGGCCCAGGCCAAGCTGCGCACCGCCGGCCCGGTCGCCTACGATGCCGTTGTCGTGGATCTGCGGATGCCCCGGATGGATGGACTGGAGTTCATCACGTGGCTCGAATCGGTCGACCCCCACCTCGGTTGCATGCTGCTGACCGCGCAGCAGGACGATGCGATGGCCGACCACCGCGAACACCCCGCATTGCTCTACCGGATGCAGAAGCCGACCAGTTTCCCGGTGCTCGGCGAGGCGTTGCAGAAGGTCGTGGCGTTCACGCACGCCGGGCGCGCGGAGAAGACCACGGCGGCCTGAACGGCCGTGCCGGGGCCGCACATTACCGCGGCGCCGTCGCCGCTTCGGCCGAGGCGAGCGTGAGCAGCAAGACGGCATCGGCCTGGCCGCCGATCGTCGACTCCTGGCACATGAAATCCTCCGCGCTGTCGCGGAACACGGCGACGGCGGTGTCGAAACGCCCGAGCGGGTCGGCCGGGTTGGCGGCGAAATGCTTTTCCATCGCGGCGTGGGTGGCGCGGTCGCCGGCGCCCTCGGAAAGCGCTCCGGTGGGGAAGATCCCGAGCAGTCGGTAGGCGGGGCTGTAGATGTGGCGGACGGTGTTGGGCAGCCGTTCGGAGAAGAGGAACGAGACGCCCCAGTTGCTGCGGCCGAAGGTGTAGTCGAGCATGCCGAAGAAGAGCGCCTCGTGGTCGGCGGGCGCACCGCAACGCAGGGCGGCGAGGCGGGCGGCGTTGGCGGCGCCGATCCAGCGGTGGAGACTGCCCCACACGTAGCCCCCGGGCACGCCCCACGGGCGGCCGGGACCGGTGGCGTGGCGCGCGTAGGCGCCGGTCTCGGCGAGCAGGCGCTGGCGGGCGGCGGGGTCGTGCGGCGCGAGGGCGTAGTTGGCCAGCCAATGCCAGTTGCCCCAGCTCACCTCCGGGCTGGGCGGCGGGGCGAGCGCGCTCGCCTCGTCGAGGTAGCGGCGCTCGTCGGTGAGCGCGAAAAGCTCGGCGGCGGCGAGGGCGCGTTGGTCCGCCTCGGAGTCGTCGTGGTAGAAATCGTTGATCTTCCCGCGTTCGAAGGCGGTCGCGATCGTGTCCGCTTCGTGGGTGCGGGCGTGGAGGGCGGCGGCGAGTTGCGCGTAGCGTTCGGCTTCGGCGGCGAAGCCGAGTTCGCGGAACGTGCGCGCCCCGCGGGCGAGCGCGGCCGCGGCCGCGGCCATGTGCGTGCGGGAGAGCGCGCAGAGCGCGGGACGGCGGCCGTCGAGCGCGTCGTGCTCCGGCAGACGGAGCGGTTGCTCGTGGTCGCGCTCATCGCCGACCTGGATGATGAACGTGTCGCGGTCGGGGAAGGTGCGCAGGAGGAAGTCGAGTCCGTGGCGAGCCTCGGCGAGCAGGGGAGGCAAGGGTCGACCCGCGGCGGGGCGGCCGTGGAGTTTCGGCGCGAGATCGTGGGCGAAGAGCAGGTGGTAGGTCGTGTAGGCGATGTTGAGGGTGAACTTGATCTGGTCGCCCGCGTCGTACCAACCGCCGCTGGCGTCGACGGTGCGTGCGGGCGTGGCGGTGCGCCATTTTCCTTCGGCCGGATCGCCAGCCGGCACGAAGACCGGGGCGCGGGCGTCGCCGCGGTGCGAGGGTTGGCGCGGCGCGACCACATCCGGGCCGGAGCGCATGAGCCGGAGGTGCTGCAGCGGCAGGGCGAGCAGCTCGGTGTAGGGCTCGGCGGCGATGCGGAATTCGGCGGGCGGCGCACTGGCGACGATGAAATGGTAGAGCCCCGGCTCCGTGAGCGAGGAAAAGTCGACAGTGTGGTTGAATGCCAAGGGCGTGTGATCGCCGGCGCCCACGACGCTCGGGCCGAGTTCGCCCTGCCGCACCGGCTCGGCGAGCCCAACGAAATCGGCGCGCACGATGGTCCAGCGCTGGCCGGCGAGGTCGGTGTCGCTCATCGCGACGAGCGATTTCGGGCGGTCGGGCGCGTAGCCGGCCTGGTTCCAGCGCAGGAAGACTTCGGCGGTGGCGGGGTGGGGAGTCATGGCGGCGAGCAACAGCGCGAGGGGTAGGGAGACGCAGCGCATGGGTGGGAGGTTGGCGGTGGGCCGGGCCGCCGCAAATAGCATTTGCCCCGGCTCGGGGCGGTGCTTCTCCTCGGCGTTTCGCATGAAACTCTGGTCGCAGACCTTCATCCCCACTCTCAAGGAGAGTCCCGCCGACGCCGAGATCGCGTCGCACAAGCTGCTGCTGCGCGCCGGCCTGGTACGCAAGCTCACCGGCGGCGTCTACACCTACCTCCCGCTCGGCCTGAAGGCCCTCCAAAAGATCAGCCAGATCTGCCGCGAGGAGATGGAGCGCGCCGGCGCGATCGAGGTGCTCATGCCGCATCTCCACCCGGCGGAGACCTGGCAGGCGGGCCCGCGCTGGAACGCCGTGCGCGAGGTCATGTACTCGGTCTCCAGCGCCGGCGCGGGCAAGCGCGGCCCGGCCGAGCCGGAGATGGTGCTCGGACCGACGCACGAGGAAGTCGTCACCCCGCTCGTCGCGGGCGACGTCACCAGCTACCGCGACCTGCCGAAGAACATTTTCCAGATCCAGACCAAGTTCCGGAACGAGATCCGCCCCCGCTACGGCCTGATGCGCGCCCGCGAGTTTGTCATGAAGGACGGCTACTCCTTCGACGCCGACGACGCCGGCGCGATCGTCAGCTACCAGAAGATGAAGGAGGCGTACCAGAAGTTCTTCGCGCGCTGCGGGCTGAAGGCCATCAGCGTCGAGGCCGACACCGGCGTGATGGGCGGTGCGTTCTCGCACGAGTTCATGGTGCCCGCGGAAGTGGGCGACGACGATGTCGTCTATTGCGAGGCCAGCGGCTACGCGGCCAACCGCGAGAAGGCGACCAGCGGTATCATCCCGGCGGATCTCGCCGACGCCGCCCCGGCGGGCGCGATCGAGGAGTTCGCCACCCCCGGCGCCACGACGATCAACGCGCTCGCGAAGGAACCGTACAACGTGGCCGCCGACCGGCAGTTCAAGACGCTTGTCTACATGGGCGACGGCAAGCCGTTCCTCGTGATCCTGCGCGGCTGCGACGACCTCGAGGAGGCGAAGCTCGGCTCGCTCGGGTTCACCCTTTTCCGTCCGGCCACGCCGGAGGAGATCGTGCCGGTGATGGGTGCGAAGCCCGGTTCACTCGGCGCCGTCAAGGGCTCGATTGCCAACGCGGGCGCGCTCGCCGGCATCTTCGCCGACAACGCCATCCGCCTGATCGGCAACGGCGTCACCGGTGCCAACAAGGACGGTTTCCACCTGCGCAACGTCAACGTGACCCGCGACCTCGCGATCACGAAGTTCGGCGACTTCCGCCGCGTGCGTGAGGGCGAGCCCTGCCCGAAGTCCGGCCAGCCGCTCAAGATCGCCCGCGCGATCGAGGTCGGCCACGTCTTCAAGCTCGGCACCAAGTATTCGGAGAAGTTCAACGCCACCTACACCGACGACCAGAAGCAGGTGAAGCCGATGGTCATGGGCTGCTACGGCATCGGCATCAGCCGCACCCTGCAGGCCGTGATCGAGCAGGCCAACGACGCCGACGGCCTGCGCTGGCCGTGGAACGTCGCCCCGTACCACGTGATCATCACGCTGCTCGACCCGAAGGTGCCGGAGATCGCCGAGCTCGGGAAGACGCTCGCCGCCGCGGCCGAGGCCGCCGGCGCCGAGGTGCTCATCGACGACCGCGACGAGCGGCCGGGCGTGAAGTTCAAGGACGCCGACCTCATCGGTATCCCGGTTCGCGTGACGATCGGCGGCAAGGGCCTGAAGGAGGGCGTCGTCGAGCTGAAGCTGCGCAACTCCAAGGATGTCGCGAAGGTGCCCGTGGCCGAGGCGGCCGAGAAGCTCGCCCGGACCGTGCGCGACTGCGCGGCGGCGGCGAACCCGGTGGCATGAGCGTCGCGGCGCCCAAGACCAAGCGGAAGCCGGCGGCACGGAAAAAGACCGTGCCGCAGCCGACCACGCCCTGGCTGGTCGTCGTGCACAACGACCCGGTGAACCTGATGTCGTACGTGGTGCTCGTCTTCAAAAAGGTCCTCGGTTTCACCGAGGCCAAGGCGCGCAAACACATGCTCGAGGTGCACCGCAAGGGCCGCTCGGTCGTGTGGTCCGGCGAGCGCGAGCGCGCCGAGGCCTATGCGCAGACGCTCCAGACCTGGCAGCTCTCGGCCCGGATCGAACACAGCAGCGATGGAAAATAAGCGTCTCGAACTGAAACTGCCGGCGCCCGTCGTGGGGCCGTTGCTCGAGTTCCTGCTGCCGCTGGCCCGGGAAACCGGCGACGCCGCGCTCGCCTTCGAGCCGAACCTCGACGCGATCGAGGAGGACTTCCGTGGCGACTGGCGGGCCGACATCGCCAGCCAGAGCCAGGACGACCAGACGCGTTTCGCCGCGATCTTCGACACCGAGGAGTTCCGGCGAGACGGTACGGCGGAGTTCGGCCCGGAGGACTGCGAGCCGATGTTGCGGGCGGCCTCGGCGCTGCGGCTGAAGCTGCGGACCCGCAAACTCGGCGCGATCGCGGACTCCGCGCTCGAGACCGGGGAGATCGATTTCGCGCGGTTGAACAAGGAGGAGCGCATCGCCGTCACTTCGTACATGCTGCTGGCCTCGCTGCAGGAGATCATCATCCGCCACCTCGACCCGAGCGGGGAGGAGTGAGGGGCGGAATGAGCGCTGTAGCCATCACCTGTAGGAGCCTGCTTGCAGGCGATCCGGGGCAAGTGACGTGGAACACGGAATCGCCTGCCAGCAGGCTCCTGCCCCGGAGACTCCCATGGAACGCCTGACCTGCGACTACTGCGGGCTGCCGTTCCGCGCGCCGCACAAACCGGCGACGGGCGCGAAGGCGTATTGTTGCTCCGGTTGCGCGTTGGCCGACCAGTTCGGCATCGAGGGCGAGAAGTTCCCGATCTCGCCGCAGCTCATCTTCGACCTGATGCTCGGGTTCGGCGTCTTCAACCAGTTCCTGCTCGTGCTGCTGGCCACGGCCCTGCGCCGCGACGGTCAGGCCGACACCGCGGTGCTCTGCGTGCTGCTCTCGGCCGGCCTCGGCGGCGTGCTCTATCTTGCGACGTTGGCGTGGCAGTGGCGCAGCCGGTGGTTGCGCGCGAGCGATGCCTTCCTGTACGCGCTGCTGGCCGCGCCGGCGCTCGGCGGGGCGACGTTGGCACTATCGCTCAAGCGTGGCGACGCCGCGCTCGCCGTGGCCGTGGCCAACCTACTGCTCGTGCTCTGGCAGGGCCGCGGCTTCCTGCGGCGGCTCCGGGCTCAGAAACGAAACGGCTGACGGCGCGCTGCGGGCCCTGCACGGCTTTTCCGGCCAAGTGTAGCCGATCCCGCCTCGCGGGTTCGTGCACGTCGACCGCACCGCGGATCGAGTTGGCGGGACGCGGTGGAATCATTCGCGCTGCAAGTCGCCGAGTTCTCCCACAAAACCCCAACTTGAAGGTGCTTGGCGTTGGTTTCCGACTACGCCGCATCGTTTCCCCACATGTTGCCGCTCCGTTCCCTTCCCGCCTGGCTCCACCTCGTCGCTGCGTTTCTGCTGCTCGGGCTCAGCCCCTTTCCGCTTCTTGCCGGTGTGACGGTCGTGCAGAACACCGGCCCCGGCGCCACCAGTTGGCCCGGCACGCCTCTGCTGAGCAGCGCCGCCAACCCGCAAGCGCAGCTGACCGTCGCCGAGAGTTTCGGCGGCGCCACGACCACCGGCTACGGCCAGTCGTTCACCATCACCGGCGGCGACGGCTACAGGCTGCAGTCGATCTGCCTCTACGCCGGCGGCGGCACGGGGACCACTGAGGCGGCGACCGTGCGCCTCAATCTCTATCGCGTGACCGGGGTTGCCCCGGATCCCAGTTCCTATGCCGCCGGCAACAATCTGCTCGGCGGTGGCGCCGGGCTGCCGATCGCGTACACGACGCAGCCGAACGGAATCCTGCGGTTCGATTTCACCGGGGAGGACCAAGTGCGGTTGCTCGCGGGCTACCAATACGTCTTCGAACTGGCCGGTGTCGCCGGCACCACGCCGCTCAACTGGAGCCGCTCCGCGGCCGACACCTATGCCGGCGGCGCGGCGTACCGCGGCCGTGCGTGGATCAACACCAGCAATGCGCGCGACTTCGGCCTCGCCGTCTACGGCTCCGTCGACAACTCCCCGCTGCCGCCCACCGAGTGCACCGTCGATGCCGGAGTCGTGCACCAGCAGATCGACGGCTTCGGCGCGGGTGTCGTCTTCCTCTACGACGGCCAGGATCCGCTGCCCGAGGCGCAGATGGATCGGCTCTTCGGCACGGGCCCGGGCCAGTTCGGTCTCACGCTCATCCGCGTGCGCATCTCGCCCGACGGCAATTTCGCCAACTCCGTGATCAACGGCAGCCGGGCCCATGCCCGCGGCGCGCGCATCCTCGCCACCCCGTGGACGCCCCCGTCGTCCATGAAAAGCAACGCCAGCACGATCCACGGTTACCTGTTGCCCGAGAAATATGCCGACTACGTCGCCTACCTGAACCAGTTTCTCGCCACGATGTCCGCCGGCGGCGCGCCGGTCTCCGTCATCTCGCTGCAGAATGAGCCCGACTACGATCCCGACTACGAGGGCTGCCAGTGGAGCGCCGCGCAGTTCCAGACGTTCTGCCGCGACTTCGCGGGCGGGATCGCCGCCCCGGTGATGATGCCCGAGGCGTTCGGGTTCAGCCAGACCGTGTCCGACGCCACGCTCAACGACCCCGCGGCCGCGGCCAACGTCGACTACATCGGCGGCCACCTCTACGGCGCCACCATCCGCGACTACCCGTTGGCGCGCGCGAAGGGGAAGCCGATCTGGATGACCGAATACCTCGTCAACGAGCAGACGATCGAGTCCGCCGTCGGCACCGCGCAGCAGATCGTCGACTGCCTCACCGTGGGGAACATGAGCGCCTACATCTGGTGGAAGTGCATCGGCACCGCCAACGGCCTGCTCGACAACGATGCCGTGCCCCAGCGCCGTGGTTACGTGATGGGCCAGTTCAGCCGGTTCGCGCGCCCGGGCGACTACCGCATCGGGGTCGCGGACAACACCGGTCCGCTCGGCATCACCGCCTTCGTGGACCCGGCCTCCGGCCGGGTGGCGATCGTGGCGGTCAACACCGTCTCGGTGCCGGTCCAGCACCGGTTCAAGCTCGCGGGGCTCACGCTCGACACGGTCACGCCGTGGGTGACCTCGGCGAGCCAGTCGCTCGAGGCGCAGCCCGCGGCGGCGGTGGCGGAGGGCGCGTTCACCTACACGCTGCCGGCCAGCTCGGTGGTGACCTTCGCGGGGCGTCTGCCGCACGGGGAGCTGAATCTCGCGATCGCCACGGTGGCCGGGCACCCGAGCCAGTATCGCCTGAGCTTCGGTCCCGTGCGGCCGGGATGGACCTATACTCCTGAATACTGCACGGACCTCGACGTCGCCGACTGGCAGGAACTCACCGGTTGCACGGAGGGAACCATCGGGTCCGAGCGCACCCTCACGGGCACGGTCGACACCGGCCCGCGGCGGTTCTACCGCATCCGCACGACGCCCGCGCCGTAGCGCGCGGTTTTTGCCACCGGGCCGAGCGGGTGCGGTCCCCGCCGCTGCCCGGCGTCTCGGGCGCGGAGCCCCCGGAGTTTGTCACGTATTACGTGACAAACTCGGCCGGGGGCCTGGGTCAGGGGCGTGCGGCCTCCGGCCCGAAGGTGATCGCGGCGGCAGGCACGACCATTGGCGGGTGCGGTGCGGAGAGTTCCGCCCAGACCCAGTTGTGGTGCGCGATGATCTGCGCGGCGGCGAGGACCGGGCGGTCCTTGGTCGCGTGCGCGTCGGCCGCGACGACGACGCGGTAGCCCTCGCTGGCGGCGCGGCGGATCGTGGTGTCGACGCAGAACTCGGTGGCGGCGCCGCAGACCACGAGCGTATCGGTGCCCCGGTGGCGCAGTTCGGCGGCGAGCGTGGTGCCGAGGAAGGCGTCGCAGGCGGTCTTGGCGATCACGGGGTCGCCGGGTTGCCGGTGCAACCGCGGATGCAGCTCCCAGCCGGCGGTGCCGGGCGTGTATTCGGGCGGCTCGGCGTGCTGGATGAAGAGCACGGGCCGGCCGGCGGCGCGCGCGCGGTCGATCAGGTCGTTGATGCGGGCGAGCGTGCCGGCGGCGTCGTGCGGGCCGGGATCGGCGTTGTACCAGCCGCACTGGACGTCGATGACGAGCAGGGCGGTGCGGGGGGACGGGGACATCGTGGGAGCGCCGGTCGGGTCAGGCGGCGCGGCGGCCGGAGCGGTTCCACTCGGAGGCGCGGCCGCGGAGCAGTTCGAGCACGTTCTGCGCGGCGGCGGAGGGCTCCATCGCGGGCGGAAGGATCGCCCCGAGGGCGACTTTTTCCGTGAAATCGAGCAGCGGCCGCACCGCCACATGCCGGCGTTTTGCGCGGGCGGCGAACGACGCCGGCAACACCGCCACGCCCGCGCCGTGGACGACGAACTCGAAGAGGGTGGTCGCCTGCTCGCTCAGGAAGGGGGGCGCGAACTCCGCGTTGCGTTTGCGGGCAAGGCGTTCGAGCCGCTCCTGGAGGTTCGGGGTGTGCTCGAAAAGCAGCAACGGCTCGGCGAGCAGCTGGGCCAGCCGCACGCCGCGGCGCGTGGCGAACGGATGACTCTCCCGGCAGAAACAGGCGTATGAAATCTGGGCGAGGAGCTCGGTCCTCAACGCGCCGAGCGAGGCGGCGCCCAGGTCGAGCAGCCCGAGGTCCGCGCTGCCGTTGGCGACCGAGTCGGCCACCTGTTGCGGGGTTCGCTCGCGGAACTGCAGCTGGACCGCACTGTCGCCGGCCAGCGATGACATGCCGGTGAGCCGGGGCAGCAGCTCGCTCGCCACGAAGGACTGGACCGCGATCCGCACGACCGGGCGCTGCCGGAAGGCGCGGCGGCGGGCGTCGGTGCGCAGCTGCTCGGTCTCGCGCAGGATGCGGCGGGCGGTCACGAGGGTGCGGGCGCCCGCCGGGGTGAGCGACACGCCGCGGGGCTCGCGCACGAGGAGCGGGGCGCCAAGCTCCTCCTCGAGTTTCCGGATCTGCACCGAGAGCGCCGGCTGGGAGACATGGCAGCTGGCGGCCGCGGCCATCATGCTCCCGCAGCGCGCGACCGCCGCGAAGTAGCGCAGTTGGTGCATCTCCATGGCGCGAGGTATAGGCGCAGCCTTGGCCGGCCCAACCAAAAACGTACGCTCGCCGCTTGTGCCATTGGTGGGCGTGACAAAAGGGTGGGACCATGAAAACACCCAAGACCCGACCCTCGGCCGGCCGCCGCGCGCGCGGCGAGCCGACGACCCGACCGCGGCGCATCGCGATGATCTCGACCCACGGCTACGTGGCCGCCAACCCGCCCCTCGGCGCGGCCGACACCGGCGGCCAGGTCGTCTACGTGCTGGAGCTCTCCAAGAAGTTCGCCTCGCTCGGCTACGAGGTGGACATCTGGACACGCCGGTTCGCCGACCAGCCGGCGACCGAGGAGGTGACGCCGGGCGTGACGCTGCGCCGGGCGCCCTGCGGCGGGCCGGAGTTCATCCGCAAGGAGGACCTGTACCGGTACATCCCCGAATGGTGCGAGCACGCGCTGCGGCTCATCCGCGCCGAGGGCCTCGGGTATGCGTTCATCAACTCGCACTATTGGGATGCCGGGCTGGCCGGCCAGCACCTGGCCGACGTGCTCGACGTGCCCCATCTCCACACCCCCCATTCGCTCGGCGCCTGGAAGGAGAAGCAGATGGCGGAGGGCGCGAACGCGCCCGATCTCGCCGGATACAACTTCGATGTCCGCATCCGCGAGGAGACGGCGCTCTACGCCGCGGCCGACATGCTCATCGCCACCACGCCGGAGCAGACCGATCTGCTCGTCGGCGACTACGATGTGCCGGAGGAGCGCATCAAGATGGTGCCGCCCGGCTACGACGACGCGCGGTTCTTCGCCGTGAGCGAGTCGACGCGGCAGTCGCTCCGGCGGCGGATCGGTTTCCGCGGACCGACGATCCTCGCGCTCGGCCGGCTGGCGCGCAACAAGGGCTACGATCTGCTCATCCGTGGTTTTGCCGTGGCGGCCAGGCGGGTGCCGGAGGCACGGCTCCATCTGGCGATCGGCGGCGAGGACCTCAACGAGCGCGAACGCCTCATCCTCGGCGAGTTGCAGGCGATCGTCGAGGAGCTGCATCTCGGCGACACGGTCACCTTCGGGCATTTCATCCCGGACGCGGAGTTGGCCGACCACTACCGCGCCGCGGATCTGTTCGTGTTGTGCAGCCGCTACGAGCCGTTCGGGATGACGGCGATCGAGGCGATGGCCTCGGGTTGCCCGACCGTGGTGACCGTCCACGGCGGCCTGCACCGGGCGCTGACCTTCGGCCGGCATGCGCTGTTCGCCGATCCGTTCGACGCGGAGGACCTGGGCATCACGATGATGAAGGTCTTCAAGCATCCGCGCCTGCGGGCCCGCATGGCGCGGATGGGGGCCCACAAGGCACGCAGCCTCTTCACGTGGACCGGCATTGCGCAACAGATCGTGGCGCTCGCCGAGGCGCGGCACACTGCGGCGTTCGCCCTGGCGGACAACGAGTGGGACGAGCCCTGGAACGACAGCGACTGAGCCGCGGCTCGCCCGGCGTGTGGGGTCTTGACGGACCGGGCGATTCGCCTGTCGATCGATCCGGCGCGCGGGCCGTCGGCACCGCCTCGGCCGGAGAACCCTTAGCAGGAAAGAAACTACCGTGAATCACCTCTTCGTCGCATTGCCCCCGGAACTTGTCGCCCATCTGCGGGAGGTTGTGTTTGTCGTGCTTGTGGCGGCGTTCGCGCTGGGCGCGTCCGCACTGGTCGGCCGGGCGGTGGAGTGGCTCGCGGTGCGCCTGCAGGCTCCGCGCCTCACCCTGCGGCCGCTGGTGGTCACCGGCCGTTTCCTGGTGCTGCTGATCGCGCTGAGCACGTTCGCGGACCATTTCTTCGGCGTGGATTTCTTCGCGCTGATGGGCGGCGTGCTGGCGTTGATCGCCATCGGATTCTTCGCGGTGTGGAGCACGTTGAGCAACGTCCTGTGCTCGTTGTTCCTGCTGACCGTGCGCCCGTTCCACATGGGCGACGAGGTGGAGTTGCTGCCCGATCCCGTGCGTGGCCGCGTGATCGACCTGAACCTCTTCTTCACGACGTTGGCCACCGATGACGGGCGGCTGGTCCAGATTCCCAACAACCTCTTTTTCCAGCGCGTGGCCGTTCGGCGGCGCGCCGGCGCGGCGCAGCCGCCGCCTGGATCTCCGGCGACGCCGGCCGCGGGGGAGGTGCCGGTGGTCGGGGGTGACTCGTCGGCCGCGAAGGTCGGGTGAGCGGACCGGCGGGGCCCGGTGTCAGAACGGCCAGAAACGCGGGATGCCCCACACGGCGAGGGCGAAGAAGAGCAGGTTGAGCGGAATGCCGAGGCGGGCGAAGTCGGTGAACCGATACCCACCGGCGGTGTAGACCATGGCGTTGGTCTGGTAGCCGACCGGCGTGGCGAAGCTGGTGGAGGCGGCGAAGGCCACGGCCATCAGGAAGGGCTTGGGATCGAGGCCGAGCGAGTGGGCGATGCCGATGGCCAGCGGCGCGATGAGCACGGCGGTGGCGTTGTTGCTCATGAACTCCGTGAGCACGGCGGTGAGCAGGTAGACGGCGCCGAGGGCGAACACCGGCGAACTGTTGCCGGCGAGGGTGAGCGCGTGCTGGGCCAGCCAGGCGGCGCCGCCGGTCTTCTCCAGCGCGGTGCCGAGCGGGATCATCGCGGCGAGCAGCACGACCACGCGCCATTGCACGGACTCGAAGATCTCCTCGGTTTTGAGACATCCCGTGGCCCAGAGCGCGAGGCCGCCGAGGATGGCGGCGGGCAGGATGTCGATCCAGCCGATCGCCGCGGCGGCTACCACCGCGGCCATGATGCCCAACGCCCACGGCACGCGGCCGCGGGTGAGCTTCGGGGCGGCGACCTCGCCGAGCAGGATGAAGTCGCGGTCGTGGGTGAGCCGATGCACGGCGGCGCGGCGGCCGAGCACGAGCAGGATGTCGCCGATCTCCAGCGGGGTGTGCGCGAGGCGCTGGCGCAGCACGGCGCCGTGGCGTTGCAGGGCCAGGACGGCGAGTTCGTGCTCGTCGCCGAAGCGCAGGTCGCCGACGGTCTGGCCGGCGAACGGGGCGCCGGGGGCGACGATGGCCTCGGCGAGCATGAGGTCGCCGCCCTGCAGGACGGCGTCGCGCAGCTTGAACTCGGGGTTGAGGGCGAGGCCGTGGCGGTCCTTGAGGGCGAGCAGGGCCTTGGCCTCGCCGCGCACCAGCAGCAGGTCGCCGGCCTGCAGGGGCTCCTCGAGCGGGGAGAGCAGGTGGCACTTGTTGCGCACGATCTCGACGAGGGCCGCGGAGGCGTCGCCCGGGAGGCGGCCCGCGCCGAGGGCGCGCCCGATCAACGGCGAGCCGGGCATGACGCGCAGCTCGGTGATGAACTCGCCCAGACCGTAGCGTTCGACCATCTCGGTGGCGGCGCGGTCGGGCAGCAGCCAGGGCCCGAGGATCCAGAGGTAGAGCGTGCCGGCGCCGAAGAGCAGCAGGCCGAGCTGGGCGAACTCGAACATCGAGAACGCGGGCAGGCCGGCCTTCACCGCGATGGAGTTGACCAGCAGGTTGGTCGAGGTGCCGATGAGCGTGCAGGCTCCGCCGAACTGCGACGCGTAGGAGAGCGGGATGAGGAAACGCGAGGCGGGCAGCTTGCGCTCGCGGGCGGCGAGCAGGACCAGCGGCAGCAGCACGGCGACGGCGGCGGTGTTGTTGACGAAGGCCGAGATCGCGCCGGTGACGACCATGATCAGGAGCAGCAGCAGCCACGGCCAGCGGGCCGTGCGCATGAGGACGGCGCCGAGGGCGGCCAGCGCACCCGTTTTCTGGAGACCCGCGCTGAGGATGAACATGCACGCCACGGTGACGGTGGCCGGGTTGCCGAAGCCCGAGAGCATCTCGACGGGCGAGAGGATGCCGGAGAGCAGCAGCACCACGGCGCCGGCCAGCCCGACCGCCTCGGGCGGAAACTTCTCGGTGAAGAATGCCACCATCATGGCGACGACCAGGCCGAGCACGATCCAGGTGTCCGGTGTCATGGGAAGATGGTGTGGCGGGCGAGGGCGCGGCGCCGGGCCTATTCCCGGGCGGCCTTCTCGAAGGTGTCGAGCCGGTCGGCGAGGCCCACGACGATGAGGGTGTCGCCCCGCTCGAGCCGGAGGTCGGGGGCGGGCTCGAGCACGCGGCGTTCGTCGCCCACGCTGCGGCAGACGAGCACGACGTTGACCTTGTACTTGGCGGGCAGATGCAGTTCGCCGAGCGTGCGGCCGGCGAGGGCGGCGCCGAGCACGGTCTCGCCCATCTGGTATTCGCCGGGGAGCGGCATGCGGATGCTGAAGGAGTCGCGGCGGATGCGCTCGGCGAGGCGGTAGGCCATGTCGCGGCCCGGCACGATCACCTCGTCGGCGCCCAGGCGGGTGAGCACGGCGGCGTGGCGCTCGTCCATCGCGCGGGCGATCAGGTGCTTCACCTGGAGTTCCTTGAGCGTGAGCGTCGCGAGCACGCTGCCCTTCATGTTCTCGCCCACGGCGACCACGACGACATCGGCCTCGAGGGCGCCGGCGGCGCGCAGGGCATCGGCGTCCTCGCAGTCGAGTTCGACGGCGCGGAAGCCGTCCTCGGCGAGTTCCTGCACGCGCTGGGTGTTGGCGTCGGCGACGACGACTTCGCAGCCGAGTTCGCTCAGGCGGGTGGCGAGGCTGGAGCCGAAGCGTCCGCCGCCGACGATGAAGGTGCGTTTGGCCATGGGAGGGAAGGGGCGGTGCTCAGCCCAGCGTGAGGGTTTCGGGCGGGTAGCGCACGCCCGAGAAGGCGGGCGGCCTCGCGAGATAGAGGGCGAGGATGAGGGGGCCCACGCGGCCGCCGAACATGAGGGCGACGACGATGAGCTTGCCGGCAGCGGTGAGCAAAGGGGTGACGCCGGTGGAGAGCCCCACGGTGCCGAAGGCGGAGACGGCCTCGAACATCAGGCCGAGCCAGTGGTGGTTCGTGGCCCCGGAGGGTGCGTTCTGCTCGGAGACGAGCAGCAGGATCGTGCCGCCCAGCAGGAAGGTGCCCGCGATGAGCGTGAAGAGGATGGCGGTCGACGCCTGCTTCTCGGGGATCGAGCGTCCCCACAACACGATGGCGGAGCGGCGGCGCAACGCGGTCCAGGCGGCGAGCGCGAGCAGGGCGAAGGTGACGGTCTTGATGCCGCCGGCCATGGAGCCAGGCGCGCCGCCCACGAACATGAGCGCCATCGTGCCGAGCAGGGTGGCGGGGCTCATCGCGCCGACATCGACGGTGTTGAAACCGGCGGAGCGCGTCATCGTGGCGTGGAAGGCGGCTTCGCCGAGCCGGGAGGGCAGGTCGGCGGTGCTGAAGGCGCCGTTCCATTCGGAGAGGAAGGCGAAGACGGTGCCGGCGACCAGGAGCAGGGCGGCGACGACCAATGAGAGGCGGGTCTGGACGGTGAGGTAACCGCGCGCGCGCCGGTCGCGGCGCCAGAAGTAGTAGAAACGCAGATTCACCAACGCGAGCAACCCGATGCCGCCGGCGACGACGAGCAGCCCGATCACGGTGAGCCGCCAGGGTTCGTGGCGCCAACGGGCCAGCCCCTCGGGGAAGGTGGAGAGACCGGCGTTGCAGAAGGCGCTGACCGAGTGGAAGACGGCGTCCCACAGGTCGGCGGGCGAGCGGGTGGCGTCGCCGGCGACGGGCAGGAAGAAGAGCGCGGCGGCGCCGATCAGCTCGAGCACGAGGACGAACCCCAGCGCGTGGAGGAAGACCGCGAAGGGGGTGACGGTGCGCAGACCGCCGACGGTGTTGCGGATGAGATGTTCGTCGGCGAGGGAGAGGCGGCGGCCGCTCAGGATCAGGAAGAGCGTGCCGGCGGTCATGATGCCGACGCCGCCCAACTGGATGAGGCCGAGCAGCACGAACTGGCCGGCGAAGTTGAAGGTCTCGGCCACGTTCACGGTCGACAGGCCGGTGACGCAGACGGCGGAGGTGGAGAGGAAGAGCGCGTCGAGCGGGGGCAGCGCGACCCCCGGGCGGTGCATCCACGGCAGCCAGAGCAGCACGGCGCCGACGAGGACCAGCGCGCCGAAACCCAGCGGGATGCCGCGGATCTGGCCGACGAGGCGGGTGCGTTGTTGGTCGGTGAGCGGCATCGCCGGAGAGCGTGGGGGGCGGGCCGTCGACGGCAAGAACCGGATGCGCGGCGGCGCTCAACCGCCGAGATCGGCGGGGGTGAGCTCGGTCTCGTGGCAGGCGTGGAGGAAGGAGGCGGCGCTCCAGGCCTGGAAGGCCTTGCCCATCGGGCGGCCGGTGGCGCCGTGGGCCCATTCGTTGAACTCCCACTCGTGGTCGCGGCCGAGTTGGTTGAGCCGCGCGAGCCGGAGCAGCTCCTGGCGGGCGACCTCGTGCAGGCCCAGACGATGGATACAGCGGACCCACAGGCCGCCGATGAACGGCCAGAGGCCGCCGTTGTGGTAGTGGTGCGGAAGGTTGAGCAGGTTGACCGTGTAGTAGGTGCGCCAGTCGGGATCGCCGGACTGCACGACGGGGTAGAGATTGGCGACGGGCCAGGGCTGGTTCACGCCGACCCCCCACATGAACCGGAACGCGGTGCGCGCGCGGTCGAGGTCGAGCAGGTTCATGAGGAACGCGAGCAGGTTGCCGTAGACATCGCAGCGCCAGTTGAAGGCGAAGGGCGTGATCTCGGCGATGAGGTACTGGGTGTCGCCGAGGGAGAACTGGCGGTCGGCGAAACGGTTCACGGCGTGGCCGGTGCCGGGCGCGGCGGGGGGCGCGGCGTGTTGGCTGGTGCTGGGCCAGAAGGTGTCGAGCAGGCGGCCGCGGATACGCTGCGCCCAGCGCAGGTAGTCGGCGGCGCGGTCGAAGTCGCCGAGGAACTCGATGAGGCGGCCGAAGCAGACGTTGGCGCGATACCAGAGCACCTCGTCGTAGAGCACGTTGTAGCTGCGGCCGAAGAGGTCGGTCCAGTCGCCGGCCTCGGGGATCTCGAGCAGGCCGTCGTTGTTGCTGTCGTGCGCGGTGAGCCAGTCCATCGCGCGCTGGAGGGCGGGGCGGTGGCGGCGGAGGAACGCGAGGTCGCCGGTGCGCGTGACCCAGTGGTAGACGGCGACCACCAGCCACAGGCCGCTGTCGATCGAGCAGATGTTGCCCACGCCGCCGTAGTCGGGCTCGCGGGTGTCGATGCGGACGTTGGCGGGGATCTGGCCGGATGGCGTGATGGCGCCGAGCAGCGTCTCGAGCGTGGCGCGCTGGCAGGTGGCGATGTCGGGCCGGTCGGCGAGTTCGAGGGTGTGGATGACCGTGAACGAGCCGTCGCGCGCCCACACCGAGCGGTAGTTGGCGTCGGTGCCGGTGACGGTGTTGTCGTCGAGCGAACAGGCGGAGAAGCCGAGCGGGGTGATGTTCTTGCGCAGGGCGACGAGCGCGCGGTCGTAGGCGGTGCGGAGGAATGCGCGGTCGGTGTCGGTGAAGGCCGGGAACTCTGTGTCGTGAAACAGGAGACGCAGCGGCGCGGTCTGTTGCTGGGCGGGGATCTCGGTCTCGAGCGCGCCGGGCTGCCGGCGGACGACGCCGAAGTGGCGCAGGCCGTCGAGCACGCCGTCGGCGAGCACGTTGCGGGCGGTGTAGATGGGGATGTCGACGGTGGCCTCGAAGAGCTCGGGGTGGGCGTTGTCGACGATGATGCCGCGCACGCCGGGCAGGCGGAACATCGAGGAGTCGTTGCCGGTGTCGCCTGCGACCAAAACCTGCGTGAGCGGGATTCCGAGACGGGCGCAGAGCCACTGGAGCGCGCCGCCCTTGGTGGCGTTGCGCGGGAGCAGGTCGAGGTCGCGGGCGCTGGAGTAGACGATGCTGACATCCAGGCCGGCGGCGGCGAGCGAGCGGCGCAGGTCCTCGAGTTGGTCGGGGGCGGCATGCTCGAGGAACCAGCTCGACTTGAAGCTGTGCTGGAACTCGTCGGGCTGGCGCCGCACCCCGGGAAAGACGGAGGCGACGGACTCGGCGCGGGTGCGGTCCCAGCCGGTGGACAGGTGGGCGTCGAAGTCGTCGAGCGGGTGGCCGGCGCGGACGTCGAAGATCTGGGTGCCGACGCCGCCGATGTAGTAGTCGGGCGCGGGCAGGAGCTCGGCGGCCACCAGGTGTTGCATGTCGGCGACGAGGCGGCCGCTGTTGTAGGCGAGGAGCGGGCGGCGTTCGGCGGGGAGCGATTCCCAGGCGGCCTTGAACCGGCGGGCGGACTCGGGGTTGCCGAGCAGGGTGCCGTCGAGGTCGGTGCTGAAGAGGCGGATGGTGGGGGCGGTATTCGTCATGGTCGGCCGTGGGCGGCGGGCTTCACCGTGGCGGGCGGGCACGGCAAGGCAAGAGGCGGAGCCATAGTTTCGCCCAAGGATGGTATTGGCGGGACGAGGGAGCAACGGCACCGCCGCTACTCGGCCGTGTCGAAGGCGGTCTCGGCGCGGAGGAGGTCGTGCAGTGTCACCAGGCCGATGATGCGGTCGTCGGCGCCGGCGCGGATGAGGACCATGCCGGCGGGCGAATCGATGAGGAGCCGCTGGACGTCGTGGATGGAGGTCTCGCGGCGGGCGGTGGGTGCGGGCTGGAGCTGCGGGGCACGGTGTCCCGCGACGGCGGCCTGGGCCTCGGCGCGGGTGAGCAGGCCGAGCGGGCGGGCGTCGGCATCGACCACGGGGAAACAGGCGTAGCTCTTCTCGGCGAGCAGCGGGGCGAGGGCGGCGGGCGCGGTGTCGCGGACGAGGACCGGACGGAAATTGGCGATGCGGCTGACCGGGGTGTGCTGCCAGGATTGCAGGTCGCGCGGGGGCATGATGCGCTCGAGGTCCTGGTCGTCCTGCGCGAGGATGGCGTCGTAGATGTTGTGGCGCGACAGCAGCAGCGAGAGCGGCCGGGCCACCAGGGCGGCGACCACCAGCGGCGGCACGATGGCGAACTCGTGCGTCATCTCGAAGACGATGAGCACGCTGGTGACGGGCGCGCCGCCGATCGAGGCCAGCCCGCTCGACATGCCGACGACGGCCAGCAGCGCCATGTCGTTGGGCGCGAGCGGATGGACGAGGTTGACGAGGTCGGCGACGGACGCGCCGGCGAGCCCGCCGAAGAACAGCGTGGGCGCGAAGAGGCCGCCGCTGCCGCCCAGCCCGAAGCAGATCGCCGTGGCGACGACCTTGGCGGCAAGGAGCAGGGCGGCGTGGTCGAGCGGCACGGCGCCGCGCAGCGAGGCGGCGAGGTCGTCGTAGCCGCCGCTGAAGACGCCCAGTCGACCGGTGAGAACGAATACGGCGATGCCGAGGGCCCAGACCGCGAGTCCTCCGAGGCCGGCGCGCATCCAGGGCGGCAGGGCCCGGGGTTGGCGGTTCCAGCCGCGCAGGGCGAGCGCGCCGCGTTGGAAGAGATGCCCGACCACCGCCACGGTCGCGGCGACCACCGGCACGGCGAGATAGGTGGCCCAGTGCACGCCGTTGATCGCGCCGAGGGCGAAGGCGGGTTGTTCGCCCACGAGGCCGTGGGCCACCAGTGCGGCCACCACGGAGGCGAGCAGGATGCCGCCGATGAGCCGGCTGTTGAGGTCGCCGACGATCTCCTCGAGCACGAAGGTGACGGCGGCCAGCGGGGCGTTGAAGGCGGCGGCGAGGCCGGCGGCGGCCCCGGCGGCGGTGGCGGCGCGGCGGTGGTGGACGGGCTCACCGGTGGCGGCGGCGAGGCTGGAGGCGACACTGCCGCCGATCTGGAGCGCGGGGCCTTCGGGCCCGAGACTGGAACCGCCGCCGACGGCGAGCAGGCTGCCGAGGAACTTGAGCGGGCCGAGGCGGTGGCGCACCAGGCCGAAGTCCTTCCAGAAGGTGAGTTTCAGGCGCGGGATGCCGCCGCCGCCGGCCTCGGGGCAGAAACGGGCGAGCAGCCAGCTCGAGAAGGCGGCGGTGCCGACCACGAGCACGAGGCTGGCGACGAGGAACTGCGGCCGGCCCAGATGCGCGAGTGCGACCAGTCCGTGATGGTAGAATACGTGGATCCCGGTCTGGAAGGCGACCGCCGCCAGGCCGGCGGCGAGGCCGTACAGCGTGGTGCGCAGGATCAGGCGGGCGGTGGGCGGCAGGCGGGCGAAGAAGGCCGCGACCGGATTCGAACTCATCCTTCTTTCTTCTCCGCGGGCGCGGGCCCGGCAAGAGGCGAATCCTCGAGGTCGAGCGTGGATTGCACGCCGGTGTGATCCCAGGCCTGCGGCGCGGCCATCGTCGGCTCGATCTCGGCGAGCGGCACCGTGGTGCCGATGCGCGCGAACGCGGCGGCCAACGTGAGGCTGAGCCCGGAGGCGAGCGTCCAGGCCAGCGCGCGCTGGTCGGCCCCGGCGCGCGCGAGGACCTCTACGGCGACGGCGGCGATGGTGAGCATCGGCGCGGCGATGACATGGGCGGAGGGGGTGGTGCCCAACATGCGGGCGAAGAACCACCCGTAGGCGCCGCGCCGCAGGGCGAAGAGCAACATGCCGGTGATCACGGCGAGCGGGAAGACCAGCGTGAGCATGAGCCGCGGTTCGACGAGCGTGCCCAGGCTGAAGAAGAAGACCGGCACGAACAACCGGTCGCGCAGCGGCTCGAGCCGATGGCTCAGTTGGGCCTCCTGGTCGGTGGCGCGGCTGACGAACAGGCCGAGCACGAACGCCGTCTTCGGTGCGGCCAACCCGAGGCGGTCGCCCAACGCGGCGATGGCGAAGATCGCCAGCACTAGGAAGTGGACCTGGATCTTCAGGCCGTAGCCGAGCAGGCGGGTGAGGTGCGGGGCGCCGCGCACCGCGACCAGCGCCGCGCACACGGCGGCCGCCAGCAGTCCGAACATCTTCAGCACGACCTTCCACCAGACCGCGCCGCCCAGCACCGGGCCGGCGGCGGCGAGCACGAGGATGCCGATCACCTCCACCGCCACGATCCACTCGAGATAGCGGCGGCGGCTGCCCGAATCGGGAAACCCATGGTTGAGCCACAGCGGGTAGGCCATGCCCACCGAGGTGCTGGCCAGCGCGATGGCGGCCACGAGCGCGTGCGGCCACGGCACGCCGGCCAACCAGCCCAGGCCGGTGAGCGGCGGGATCTGCCACGCCATCCACAACGCGGCGCGGCGCACCGCCTTCAAGGTGCGCCGCCGCTGCGGCAGCTCGATCTCGAGCCCGACGGAGAACAGCAACAGCACGAAGCCGAACTGCCCGATCTCGCGCCAGACGTGCCGCACCGGCTCGCCCATGAACGCGCCCGCGACGATGCCCGCCACGATGTAGAGCGGGTAGAGCAGCCCCGGCCGCTCCAGCCGCCGGCAGAAGTCGGGCAGCGCGAGCAGCAGGAGGATGAGGAGGACTGCGCCTTCGAGGATCGTCATGCGGGAGCGGAGTCACCTTTCGCCCGGCGGGGACGATTGCAATCCTGCGTTCGCCACGGCGGCGAAAATTCCCGGGCACGCGGGGGGCGCCGGCGCGGGCGGGCGGGGGCCAGTCGGAGACTGGCCCTACGGGCGGCAAGCGGGACCGGTCGGCGACCGGTAGCGGCAGGCTGGAACCGCAGGGGACGGCGTGGGCCCCGGTCCGCGGTGGCGATGGGCGGCGGCCCGGGGCATGGGGGCGGCTCAGCTCACGCCGGGCTGGCCGCCGAGCGGCCCGTCGGCGGGGCCGTCGGGCTCCTCGTCACCGGGTAGCAACGACACCATGCGGAACAGATCGGCGCGGCGGTCGAGCCGCGGCGTGACGGTGCCGTCGGAGCGGGCGGCGTGGAGGTCGTCGAGGTCGACGTCGCAGACGAGGAGCGTCTCCTCGTTGGAGTCGGCCTCGGCGGCGATGCCGTCGCGGGCGAAGGCGAAGTCGGAGGGGGTGAGCACGGCGGCCTGGCCGTAGTTGATGTCGAGGTTGCCGACATCGGGGAGGTTGCCGACGTTGCCGGCCAAGGCGACGTAGATCTGGTTCTCGATGGCGCGGGCCTGGGCGCAGTAGCGGACGCGGAGGTAGCCCTGGCGGTTGTCGGTGCAGAAGGGGACGAAGAGAATCTCGGCGCCGTGGTCGGCGAGGTAGCGGGCGGCCTCGGGGAACTCGATGTCGTAGCAGATGAGCACGCCGATCTTGCCCTTGGGGGTGTCGATCACGCGCAGGGAGTGGCCGCCGGAGATGCCCCACCACTTCCGCTCGTTGGGGGTGATGTGCAGCTTGGGCTGGCCGACGATCTCCCCGGAGGGCAGGCAGACGAAGGCGACGTTGTGCAGCCGATTCTTCTCGGCGGCGACGGGATGGCTGCCGGCGATGATGGTCACCCCGTACTGGGTGGCCAGGCGGCGCATCAGCCCCGTGAAACGCTTTTCGTAGCCGGCGAGGCGGCGGATGCCCTCCTTGGGCGAGAGCGCATCCTCCTGCGAGAGCAGTTGCACGGAGACGAACTCGGGGAGGAGCACGAAGTCGGCGCGGTAGTCGGCGGCGACGTCGACGAAGTAGGCGACCTGGCGCTCGAAGGCGGCGAAGGATTCGACCTTGCGCATCTGGTACTGGACGCAGGCGATGCGGGCCTTGCGGGAGCCGGCCACGGGCGGCTGGTACTCGGGGTTGAGCCACTCGATGAGGCTGCCGTGGTTGCAGCTCAGCGGGTCGTGGAGGTAGTTCGCCATCACGCCCCGGAGCAGGAAGCCCTCGCGCAGTTGGAAACTGAGGACGAGGTCGCGCAGTTCGCCGGAGACGACACGCTGGGCGTACTCCTCGGCGGACATGCGGGCGGCGTGGTCCCGGTAGTTCCAGAGGCGGCCGCCGGTGAGGATGCGGCGCTTGTTGAGGCGGCGGCAGAGTTGGCGGCGGGCCTCGTAGAGGGCGGCGCCGATGCGCCGCCCGCGGTAGTCGGGGTGGACGCACACATCCGCGCCGTAGAGGGTATCGGCTGCGGGGTTGTGGTTGGTGAAATAGCCGCCGTCGGTGATGCCCGACCAGGTGTGGTGGCGGAGGGGGTCGGGGCCGAGGTCGACGACGAGGGTGGCGACGGCGCCGACGATCCGGCCCTCGCATTCGGCGAGGATCTGGCCCTGCGGAAAGACCCGCTGGTGGCTGAGCAGATGGCGTTCGCCCCACACGACGTTCTCCTCGGCCAGGGTCGGGTAGGCCGCCTTGTTGAGCGCGATGAGGGCGGGGATGTCCGCGCGGGTCGCCTCGCGCAGGGTGACGGAGTCCTTTTTCTTGCTCGGCATGGGCTCGATGGTTGGTGGACGGGTGCGGCGAGTCAAAGGGCGAAGGTGTTTTGCGGCGTCGGTGAAGACCGATGTCGATGGGAGATTCCCGCGGGGGGCCTGCGCGGCGGGAGCGGGCGCGCAGGGTGGTTGGCCGCGAGCGGTGCGGGTGTGGGCGCCGGCGTGGGCCGGAGGGGGCCGGTCGGGGACCGGACCTGCGGGGCAAGTAGGACCGGTCTGCGAGCGGTCGCGAGAAAACGGAGCCGCAGCGGACGGCGCGAGCTCAGACGTAGGCCGGCGTGGCGCCGCGGTGGCGGGCGACCCACTCGCCGCGGCGGCAGGCGGCGGCGAGCAGTTTGGCGGGCGCGGCGCCGGGCGTGAGCAGCAGGCCGGCGACGAGGGTGGCGAGGAAGGCGTCGCCGGCGCCGATCGTATCCACGACCTTGACGGGCCGGGCGTCCTCCCAGTGCCAGGCGCCGTCGCGCAGCCAGCCCGCGCCGCGGGCGCCGGCGGTGATGACGATGGAGGGGCAGCCGTTGCGCTCGAAGAGGGCGCGGGCGTGGCGCTCCTCGTTGCCGGGGCGCTCGTCGTATTCGCAGACCAGGTACGCGGCCTCGGCGGTGTTGAGCTTGAGCAGCGAGGCCTTGCGGGCGAGCCGGCGCAGCAGCGGCCGGTCGATGTGCGGCGGGCGCAGGTTGACGTCGAACACGCGGAGGGCGCTCTCCGGCAGGGCCTCGAGCAGCTGGTCGAGCGACTGCTGGTTGGCGGAGGTGCGCTGGGCGAGCGAGCCGAAGACGAAGGCGTCGGCCTTGCGGGTGGCGGTGAGGCTGCGGCCGCCGGGCTCGATGCCGTCCCAAGCGACGTTGCGGGCGATGTCGTAGGCGGGGGCGCCCTCGGCGCCGAGCTGGGCGCGCACGTAGCCGGTGGGCCGATGCGGTTGGCGGCGCAGGCCGGAGGTGTCGATCCCCCAGGCGGCGACGCGCCGGCGGAGTTCCTCGCCGAGCACGTCGGTGCCGACGGCGGAGACGAGATGGACGGAGCAGCCGTGGCGGGAGAGGTGGTAGGCGACGTTGAACGGGGCCCCGCCGGGAAAGAGGCCTTCGGGCAGGAAGTCCCAAAGGATCTCCCCGAAGCAGACGACGAGCGGTTGGGAACTGGTGGCGGTGCTCATGGCGGCCACGCTGCCGGATCGTTGGCGGTGACTGAAGAACGAAAAGCGCGGGGATCGGGGCCCCTGCGATCCCGCGCAGGCGAGTTGCGAGCGAAGTGTGAAAACAGGCCGGGGCGCCGCCACCCACTGGACGCGGCGGCGCGCGGATTGCAGTTTGTCGCCTCCGGTGCGTTCGCGCCGGGTATTTGCATCCGAGCCCCACTCCGTCATGTTCCTGCCCCACTTGCGCGTGTTTGCGTGCGCCTGTCTGCTGCCGGCGGCTCTTGCCGCGGCGGACAACCTGATCTTCAACGGCGGTTTCGAGCTGGGCCACGCCGGCTTCGAGGTGAACAAGGGCCTCCGGCCCGACACCAACCCGACGCTGGTCTTCGAAGGCGCCGAGCTCGACACGACGACGAAGGCCTCCGGCGCGCAGTCGCTGAAGATCCCGAACCGGTTCGCCGAGTTCATGGAGCTCTACGCCCGCGGCGTGGTGCTCAAGCCGGGCACGAAGTGCACGTTCTCGTTCAGCGCGAAGACCGATGTCGACGCGCTGGAGGTCACGCCGCTGATCGTCGCCAACGACTGGGACCCCGCCCACGGCCGCACCTTCACTGTGGGCAAGACCTGGGCACGCTACAGCTTCAGCTTCACAACCGGGGCGCTGAAGACCGTCGGTTCGCCCGCGGGCACCGAGGTCGCGGCCAAGGCGCTCTGGATCCGCACGAACTACTCCGACGGCGTTTCCGCCGGGCCGGCCAACACGCTCTGGCTCGACGACCTCCAGCTCGTCGAGGGCACCGGAACGACCTTCGCGCCCTCCGCCGCGGTCGAGCTCGCGGCGGTGCCGACGCAGGATCTCTACGAGACGGGCGCCGATGCCGCGGTCGCAGTGGGCGTGGCGGTGCGCAACACCACCGCGCGCTCGGTGACGGGGCGCGTGACCCTGCGCCTGACCGAGGAGGACGGGGCGCCGCCGCGCGACGTGGGCGTGTACGAGCTGACCTTACAGCCGGGCGAGCGGCGGGACTTCACGCACACGATGCCGGCGGTGCGCCACGGATGTTTCACGCTCACGCCGCTCGCCCGCTTCGATGCGACGGCGGACGCGTTGCCGGCGTGGTACTCGGTGGTGGGGCGGTATGAGCCACAGGCGGAGCAGGTCGATCTTTCGACTACGTTCTGCATCGGTACCAACAACGGCCTGACCAACTCCTACGGGCCGCGCGGCACCATCCTGGCGCGCGACGGCTCGCCGGATCGTTTCCTCGATCTCTACGCGAAGATGGGCGGGCGCATGATGCGGCTGTGGGACGCCGGCGATCCGCTCAACTGGCAGACCAACGAGCCGGTCGCCCAGGGGCAGTACGAGGATGCCTACAGCGACCTGACGATCGACCGCCTGCGGGCCCACGGCATCGCGCCGGTGCCCGTGCTCGGCGGCTCGTGGGTCACGCCCCATTCCAAGCCCGACACCAAGTGGCCGGCCTGGCTGCTGGCGCTCAGCCCGCGCGCCTGGGCCGGAAGTTATTTCTGGGACGAAGGCCAACAGGCCTTCCTCGTGCCCGACGCCCTCTGGCGCACGCACATCCGCCGCATGGCCGAACGCTACAAGGGCAAGGTCACGCACTGGGAGGTGATGAACGAGCCCAACATCTGGATGCCGGTCGCCTCCGGCCAGAGCACTGGGGCGACGAACTACGTGCCGTACCTCAAGTCGGCCGCCGAGGAACTGCGCGCCGTCGACCCGACCGTGAAGATCGTCGGTTTCTGCCCGACCGGCGACATGGGCTCGACCTCGACCGTGCCGTTCCTGCGCGAGGGGTTCGCGGTCGGCGGTCTCGACTACGCCGACGCGGTCTCGTTCCATCCTTACGCCGCGGCACATCTCGGATCGTCGAACCCTGCCGATGCCGCCATCGCCGCGATCCGCGCCGAGACGGAAAAGACGCGCGCCGGCGTGCCGCTCTGGAACACCGAGGTGTACTATCTCAACGAGGCGGGCGGGCGCGGCGATTCGACGTTCATCCGGCCGCGCCATGTCGCCAGCCGCGTGCTCATCGACCTCGGCGAAGGCGTGGCGCAGTCGTGCAGCGTCGCCGACGACGCGCTCTGGCGCCGCACGCTGAACTTGGGTTTCCGTGACGCCACGGCGCTCTCGCGCTGGCGACCCTCGGCCAACTTCGTCGCGTACAACACGCTCGCCCGGCTGTTCGAGGGCGCGAAGCCGGCGGCGAACGGCAAGATCGCCCTCAGCCCCGCAGCGATCGGCTACGTCTACGAGCGGCGCGACGGCACACCCGCCGCCGCGGTCTGGCTCTACCGCCCGGCAGATCCGTTGCCGTTGCAGCTTCCGGCGGCGCTCGCCGGCACGACGGTGCTCGATGTGTACGGCAACCCCGTCGCGGGCGACATCGTGGTCGGTGAGAGCCCGCAGTACCTCTTGCCGCCGGCCGGCATGGCGGCGGCGGATTTCATCGCAGCGTTGCGCGCCGCCCCGCCGCCGAGCGTGACGAGCACTCCTGTGGGGGTGAAGAACGTGGGCGAGAAGGCCACGCTCAGCGTCGCCGTCAGCCCGGCTCCGGGGCGCACGATCACGAAGGTCGCCCTCGCCGCCGACGGCGTCGCGCTCGGCAACGCCACCTACAGCAGCGGCACCGGCCTGTGGACGCTCGCGTACACGACGACCAAGGCCGGGCGGATCGCGATCACCGCCATCGCGACCGACAGTACCGGTGCGACGCGGGTCGGCACGAGGGCGCTCGTGGTCGGTTCGTTGGGCACCCACGGCAACAACGGGCAGCCGTGGACCGTGCCGGCGGGCGGCACGCTGCGCATCGAGGCGGAGCATTTCGACGAGGGCGGTCCGGGCGCGGCGTACAGCGACTCCGATGCGATGACTGGCGACTGCGCGCTGCGCAGCACCGCCACGTCCAACGAGGTCGATTTGCGCTGGAGCCAGAACGACCTCAACGAGGACAAGACGATCAAACGCCGCAGTTCCGGGCCCTATGTCGGCAGCACCGGCTGGGGCGAGTGGCTGCGCTACACGGTGAAGCTGCCCGCGGCCGGGCGCTACACGCTGCGTTTCGGCGCCTCCAACAGCAAGGACGGCGGCAACAGCGCGGGCCCGCATGTCATCGCCAAGTGGAACGGCACGCAGGTCGCGACGGTCACGATCTCGCCGCGCACCGACTCGTGGAACGACTTCCAGCCCTACGCGGCGACGACGACCGTCGATCTGCCGGCCGGCACCGGGGTATTGGAACTTTCCTTCGACAGCTGGGGTGTGGCGCTCAACTGGTTCGAGATCGGGCCCGCGGCGGTGGCGGGCAACAACGCCCCCGTGATCACGACCGCCGAACCGGTGGCGGTGGTTTGCGCCGCCGGTGGCAGCGGCACCCGGCAGCTTGCCGCGACCGATGCCGACGGCGACACCCTCAAGTGGGCGATCGCCACGCCGGCGGCGGTGGGCACGGCAACCGTGAACACCGCCGGTCTGTTGAGCTACGCCGCCCCCCACAACTTCGGCGGCGGCCAGTACTGTGTCGTGCGCGTCGAGGACGGGCGCGGCGGGGCGGATGCGATCCGCGTGGATCTCGACGTCGCGGCCGTGAACGGCGCGCCGGTGGCGACGGTGGACGCCCCGGCCGGCCCGCTGGTCGCGGGCGAAGCCGTGGCGTTGACCGCGACCGCGGGCGATCCCGACGGCACGGTCGCTTCGGTGCGATTCTTCGCCAATGGCACGGCGATCGGCACCGGCGCGAATTCCTCGGCCGGTTGGGGCGTGGTCTGGACGCCGGCTGCGGCCGGCACCTATGCGCTCACCTGCGAGGCGACGGACAACAAAGGAAAGGTCGGCGGCCGCTCGGCGGCGGCGAACGTGACGGTGGTCGCGCGCGGGACGGTGTTTGTCGCCACCGACGAGTGCGGCACCGCGGCGCCCGCGGCGCGCGTGGGAATCAACGGTCTCGCGGCGGAGGATTTGGGTGGGATCCAGCCCTACGGCGACGGGACGAAACTTGTGCCGACAGGCACGACGCGCGCCGGCACGGTCACCTGGCATGTGCCGGACGCCACGGCGGTGTGGTTCAGCCATGCGCTCACCGCCGGCCAACCGGGCACGCTCGCGGTGGGGGCGTCGCCGGACGGTCTGACGTTCGCGCCTGTGTCCACGTTTTCGCAACGCATCGGCTCGGCCGACGAGTGGGACATCCATGACGGCGCGGCGACGGCGCTTCCCGCCGGGACGAACTTCGTGCGGATCGAGCTCGGGGCGGTCGGCGCGAGCCGAAACTGGGACGCGGCGCTGTTGTGGGTGCAGATCGACCGCGTGGCCGGCGGCGGCAGTGCAACGCCGGTGACGTTGCCGGCGGACTTCAGGCTCACGATCCAGCCGACCGGGACGGGTGGGGCGCCGCAGCTTGTTTTCGGCCCGGTGCAGGCCGGCTGGACGTACACCCCGGAGTACTGCACCGATCTCGCCGCCGGCCCGTGGTTCGCACTGTCGGCGTATTCCGAGGCCGACACCGGCACGCAGCGCACGCTCACGGATTTCTCCGCCACCACCGGATCTCGGCGCTTCTACCGCATCCGCGCCACGCCGGCGCCCTGAGCTCGGAGCCATTGGCCGGCAACGGTCCGGAGGGGACGGTGGGTACCAGGGCGCAGGACCGGGTCCTGTCGGGGACCGACCCGACGGGGGCGGGCGTGACCGGGGGATATCTGCGAGCGAAGTGTTAAACTGGATCGAGGCTCGCCGCCGACTCGACTCGCCCGGACCCGGCTCCACGCTCGGCGTTTGTGGTCCGTCCGCAGGTTGCGGGCCGGGTCCCGACTCCTTCCCTCCCGTGAACCTGTTCTCCTTCCGCTCCGCTTTTCGTGTCCTGCTGCGCCCGGTGCGAGTAGCGGCGGCGTTGTCTTGTGCGCTATGTCTGGGCGCCGGGTTGCGAGCTGCGGCACCCTCGCGTTGGCCCACGACCGTCGATGTCGACCCCGGCGAGACCGTCACGGCGGTGCGCGATGGGGTGGCGCACACATTCCGGATCCTGTCCGATGGGAACGGCCAGCCGGCGATCACCTACGAGACGATGCCGTTTCCCACGACCTCGGTCGACAAACGGATCAACTACGCGGTGCGCGTGCGTCTGGCCGTCGACGGCTCGGAAGTCGAGGTGGTGGCGCGGCCGTTCCAGTATCCGGTGACGGTCTCCGGACTGCGGCTGTACCTCGACGGCACGAAGGAGTGGCTCGGCACCGACGACGTGTACCCCCTGAGGATCCCCAAGCGGATCCGGCTGCGTTTCACCGCTGCGGGCGAGTCCTGGGGCCCGGCGGCGCTGCGTTTCCCGGTGGGCGAGTACCGCTGGCACGCGACGACCTACAACAACACCTGGTTGGGGATCGTGCCGCAGGACGTGAGCACGACCTACTACCACAAGGGCGAGGATTTCGGCGCGGTGCCGGACCTGCTGCCGGTGCTCGCCCCGGAGGCGGGAGTGGCTTCCACCGACGGCACCGGGGTGCAGACGACGAGCGCGGACGGCACGCTCTTCTGGGCGGCGCACATGAATGCGGCCCACATCGCGGTGGCGGCGGGGCAGACCGTAGCGGCCGGGCAGGTGCTCGGCCTCACCGGCAATCGCGGCAACAGCAACGCCGATCCGCACGTCCACTACGACATCAGCTGGGGCGCGGAGGAGCCGGGCAGTTTCCCCTTCGCGGCCGACGCCTATCTGCGCGACTATCCCGACGCCGGCATTCCCGTCGCCGGTGGGTACCAGTTCATGTTCGCGGGCGAAACGCTCACGCTCGACGGTGGGCGCTCGCTCCCGCGCCCCGGGCGCACGATCACCGGTTACCGCTGGATTCTGCACGACGGCACCGTCGTCGATAAGCCCACCGCGGAGCTCGCGGCATCGACGCCAGGCTCCTACGCCGAGGAGCTACGAGTGTACTTCGACGACGGCCGCGAGGAGCGCGGCTTCACGCAGGTGCGGGTGTTCGCGCCGAACCAGACCGGCCAGCTGCCCATCGTCGGGTTCCTTTACCAGTATCCGGTCCGCGGCATTCGGCCGGGCGACACGGTGTCGATCCGCCACCACCCGTTCGCCAGCGAGTGCAACACACGCACGATCGACTTCGGCGACGGCTCCGCGGTGGAGACGGTGGGCGGCGCGCAACCGACGATCAACCACACCTATGCGGCCCCCGGGCTCTACACGGTGACCGTGCGGGCGAACGCCCCGATCAACCAGGTCCTGAAGACCTCGGTGCTGGTCGAAGGCACGGGCACGGGTCCGAACCACGCCCCGGCGATCGCCGGACCGGCGGTGCGCCAGTTGCGCTGTTTCGCCGATCACGATATGTCGGTCGCCCTGCTCGGCACCGATCCCGATGGCGACCCCTTGGACTGGAGCATCGGGCAACCCGCGGCGCACGGTGCGGCAAGCGTCGGCCCCGATGGCGTGGTGGCGTACCGGCCGGCGGCGGGCTTTCTCGGCGACGACTCGTTCGACGTTTCGCTCACCGATGGCCGCGGCGGCACCGCCACGGTGCGGGTGGAGGTGGCGGTGCGGGCGCTGCCTGTCGTCGGCGCCGCCGGGGTACGGCTCGAGGCCGAGGACTACGACGAAGGCGGGGAGGGCGTGGCGTATCATGATGTCGATGCACGCCAGGGTGTTTCTCGGGTGCGGTCCGATGGCAGCAGCCACGATGTCGACATCGTGGCGATCGAGCCGGGGGCGGACGCTCCCGGGCTGAAGATCGGCTACGTGGAACCGGGCGAGTGGTTGCGCTATACGCTGACGGTGCCGGTCGCGGGGCTCCACAACGTGCGCCTGCGGGTCGCGAACGGTTCCGGCTCCGCCTCGGCCGGTGCGATCTCGCTGCGCTGGAAGGGCGCCGTGGTGGCGGGACCGCTGACGGTGCCGGCCACCGGAAGCTGGGACACCTTCGTGGATCTCGACGTGCCGGGTATCGCGCTCTCCGCCGGCACTGCCGTGCTCCAGCTCGACTGCAACACCGGCGGGTTCGACTGCAACTGGATCGAGTTTGTGCCCGCGCCCGCGGTACCGACGTACGCGAGCTGGATCGCCGGCTATTTTCCGGATGCCGGCGACAACCCGGCGCTTGTCGGCCCAACGGCGGATCCGGACGGCGACGGACTGAACAACCTCCTCGAATACGGCCTGGCGCGCGTGCCGAACGTGCGCGAGCCGGCGCCTGTGCCGACGCTTGTGACCGTGGGTGGCGGGCAGTACCCAGCGCTGACGTTCCGGCGCGCGACGGGTGTCTCCGTGGTTGCCGAACTCTCGGACGATCTCATCACCTGGAGCAGCGCGCCCGCCACGCTCGTGCAGGTGGGCGATGCGGTGCCCGACGCCTCTGGTCTTTTCGCGACGGTGGCTTACCGCAGCACGGCGACCCTCGAGGCGAAGCCGCGGCAGTTCCTGCGCGTGCGCGTGATTGTTCCGTGACCCAGTAGGGCCGGTCTTCGACCGGCCCCGGTTGGCCCGAGCCGCAGGGGCCGGCGCGGGCTCCGGTGCCGGGTGGGGGTATCGGCGGAAATGAACGGGATTCATCGGACTGCGCCCGGGCCGAGGGGCGACGCCGGTGCCGATCGTTTCTCAAAATGGTAAAGATCGGGATTACGACTTTCGTGTTATTGAGTGTTGCGGCGCGGGTGAGTCGGATGCGCGGCTATGCAACACCGGAAGCCCGTGAGCGAAAGCTCCGCAACTACGGCGCGCAGTGCGTTCGCCCGCTCCAGTCTCCTCGTACTCGGCCTGGCCGCTGGAATGATGTCTGCCGCCACGCCCCCGCCGCCGGCCTTACTCGAGTACGACAACTTCTGGGCCGGCAACACCGGCGGCAAGGGCGGGCACGGCCCCAACGACAATACGATCAGCAACTTCGTCATCGACCTCGGCGTGCTCAACGCTTCGCAGCTGGACTGGCAGTTTCAGAAGTATGCGCCGCTGGTGATCACCAAGAGCTACTGGGACGAGACCAACTGGGCCGACGGTGCCTATTTCCAGGGACAGCGCGTCTCCAAGGGCGAGTTCTTCAACAAGAACATGGTCTTCGACACGTCGACCCGCAGCAGCGACGGCCTCACGGCCACGATCGCCCGCCCGCACGTCCTCGATACCAACCACAACCAGTGGGATCCGAACACGACGCCGCAGCAGCGGCGCGACATCGTGCAGCAGGGCCTCGAGGACCAGGGCTGCCCGCTCACCGACTTCCAGGACAACCTGCCGTTCGTGGCGCTCAGCGATGGCCGCACGATCAAAACTGTCGCCTACCCGACCAACGTCGCCTTCGACGCCGCCGGGAACCTCTGGGTGGCCGACAACGGCCCCGACCAGAACTTCAAGATCTTCGAGGTGCCTGCCTCTGGTGCGCCAGTGCTCAAGACCACTTTCGGCGAGACGGGCGGTGTGTTCGCCGGGCCGCGACGCGGTGCGTGGGGACCGAAGCGTTTCTGGGGTCTGCGCGGCGTCTGCTTTCCCGACAACGGTCAGATCATCGTCGGTTGCAGCGGCATCCCCGGCCAGATTCAGGGCGGGACCGACATCCGGTGGTTCGACAGCACCGACAGCTCCACGCTGGCCAAGCGCCTCTCGACCGCGGCGATGACCGCGCAGTCGATCGGCACGTTCGTCCACGTGGCCGATTTCGATCCGGACAGCAACGGCACGGAGCTCTACCACGCGGCCCTGCACTACACGATGGACTACACGAAGCCGACGGACCAGGGCTGGAAGATCTCCGGCGTCAGCCTGGACCCGTTCCGGTTTCCCCAGGATCCCCGGTTGTCGATGCCGTTCGAAACCGCCTTCGTACGCCGGATCGACGGCAAGAAGTTCCTGTACTGCACCAACATGTACAGCGGCTATCTCGGGATCTTCCGTTTCGAGGAGGGTTCGGAGATCGCGATCCCCGCGGGGCTCATCTTCCTCTACGACAACGGGCAGGGCTCGGACTGGGGCCGGAGCGTGCGCCCCGCCAACCTCGAGGGCAACGTCATGTGGCTCGACAAGAACGGCAACGGTGCGCCCGATGCCGGCGAGTTCTCCGGCTTCCGGGTGGCCAATCCGTACTCGGAAGGTTATGACTTCGATGCCGACGGCAACATCTGGATGGCGGGTGGCCAGGGCAAGTACACGACGGCGTTTGGTGCCGGACTTGGCGGCCAATGGGTGATGCCCTGCCTCGGCCTCGATGCGAACGGTGTGCCGCAGTACGACGGCTCCACGGTCGAGCACTTGAGTGTCGGTGAGGAGGTGTTCCTGCCGGTCGACCACGAGATCTCGCGCAGCGCCACGCGCCTGCGCTACCTGCCCGAGACCGACACCTTGATCCTGGGCGTCGGCTTCGACCCGTGGTACACGCGCCGCATCTACGTGATCGACGGCTACCGGCACTCGCCCACGCCGACCCGGCGCTGCGTGTTCGATGTCGGGTACGACAACGCGGGCGCCTGGGAGATTCACCTCGACCAGGGCACGGCGTCGATGGTGCTGCCGATGACCTTCGCCGCCGACAAGGACTACCTCTATGTCGTCTGCCTCGACATCGGACCCGATGTGCGCGTGCGCGGAGAGGTCACCGTGTACAGCCTGCAGGACGGCCACAAGGTCGGCTGGATCGTCCCGAATGCGGATACGAACTTCGCCTGCGCCGGCTCGGATCTCACGATCGGCGTCCAGGTCGCGGTCCAGGATGACGGCACCCGCGTGATCTGCGTCGAGGACGATGGCAGCGGCAAGGTGATGGTCTATCGCTGGACGCCGCCGGCTCAGGGTACATTTCCCAGCACCACCGGACCGGGCGCCACCGGCCCCGTCATCGTGACGCCGCCGCAGCGACTTTTCCACGTGCGCGACCGCGGCAGCATCGACCTGTTCGCGGTCACCGTGGGGACGAACCTCAAATACCAGTGGTACCACGATGGCGTGGTCATCCCGGGCGCGACCGGCGCTGCGTTCCACAAGGAGAATGCCACCGCGGCCGATGCCGGCGCCTACACGGTGCGGGTGTACAACGACAACGGTTCGGTCACCAGCACGGCCTCGACGGTCTCGCTGGTCTATCCGCCGGTCATCACGACCCAGCCGGCGGCGCGGACCTTCTTCCGGGCGGGCGCGTCGTTCACCCTCTCGATCACCGCCAGCGGCGAGGACGTTCTGCTGTATCAATGGTATAAGGGCGAAAACGCCATCCCGGGCGCGAACGCCTCCACCTACACCGTGGTGGCGGCGAGCGAAGCCGATGCCGGCAGCTACCACGTCGTGGTGCAGAATCGCAGCCATCGCACGGCTTCGATCGTCGGCAGCGCCACCAGCTCCACCGCGGTGGTGGCGGCGGCTTCGGCGTCGTTTGCAGAATGGATCGCGGGATACTACCCCGCGGGTTCCGCCGCGCAGACCGGCCCGACGGCCGATCCGGACGGCGACGGGCTGAACAACCTCCTCGAATTCGGGCTCGCCCGCGCGCCGAACGTGCGCGAGCCGGCGCCCGCGCCGACGCTCGTGACCGTCGGCGGCAACCAGCATGCCGCGCTGACGTTCCGGCGCGCGACGGGTGTCTCCGTGGTTGCGGAGATCTCGGACGATCTCATCACCTGGAGCAGCGCGCCCGCCGCGCTTGTGCAGGTGGGCGATGCGGTGCCCGACACCTCGGGTCTATTCGAGACGGTGACCTTCCGCAGCACGGCGACCCTCGCCGCGACGCCGCGGCAGTTCCTGCGCGTGCGCGTGGTGGCGCCCTGAGTTTCCGGGGCGACCAACCGGTCTTCTCGCGTGGGATGCCCGCGGCTCCAGCCGCGAGGCGGGAGAGGCTGGGCGGTCTCGAGCGCGTTGCGCCACCGCCGCGGGGGGCGCAAGGTCGGCGGCGCCGAAGCCTCGGCGGACGAGTCGGCGACGCCGTCGCCGCCGAGGGGTGGGGTGGTCCGCGAGTGACCGCGGCGGGGCCAAGCATCAAGAGGGGGGGGCTCACGAGCGCCGGAGCGGCGCGTGGTGGTGGGTCGTCAGCGCCACGCATTTCCAGCCGTCGGGAAACCGATAGAGCGAGATGAAGTCGCTGCAGGTGTGCACGCCGTCCTGGAAGAAACGGACGCGGGCCAGCGCGGCGTCGCCGACGGTCTCCACGTGGTCGATGGTGAAGGCGCCGCCCGGGAAGGTCGGAAACTTGCCGGCCGCCTTGTCGCGCCGCAGGCCTTCGAGAATCATCGGTTTCGTGAAGGTTTGCACCCGCTCGGCTTCCGCCAGCAGCACGGCATAGGAGTCGTGCAGCGAGCGGGCGATGACGGTCTCGTCGCCGGTGAGGTACAGGGCCGTGAGGGTCTGGTGGAGCAGGTCCGCGACGGCGGGTGCGTCCGGGCCGAGGCGGGTCGGCTGGGCCGGGCCGCCCGGGGGGAAGACCGCGGTCACCTCGACCTCGAGCACATGCTGCGGGCTGAAGAGCCGGCTGATCTGGACCCAGGTGGCGGCGGGGAAATCGGTGCCGTAGTACTTTTTCCGGACTTCGTTCGCCGCCTTCAACGCCTCGATGTCGGTGGTGAAGGCGTTCTCCTTCACGACATGGCGGAAATCCAGGCCGTAGTGGGCGAGGGTCTTCCGGATCGCGCCGAAGGCCTGGTCGACCGCCTGGGGCATCGCGCCCTCGCCGACGGAACCTGAGATGTAGAGCGTGTTGCCGACGCGCACGGCCTGTGCGTAGCCGATCTCGTGCTCCCACGGGCCGAGGTTGAGCTTCTCCTTGCGCAGGTCTTGGGCATGCAGCGTGGTGGCGAAAGCGAGGAGGGCGAAGGAGACGAGTGTGACGATGGGTTTGTGCATGAGGTTGAGGGGAGGGGAATCCCGTCGGACACGGGAATCCCGCGACGCTGGTGGTTTTCTGCGGGGTTGAAAAGCGGGCGTCGGTGCGCCGTTGTGGCGGGCATGAGCTGCGCATGCTACACAGTCCGCCCGATGACCGTCGCCGACATCCCGGCGGCGCTGGCGTTGTGGCGGGTGACGGAGGGGATGGGTCTGGGCGATTCGGACCGGCCCGAGCGGTTGGCCGCATTTCTCGACCGTAACCCGGGGCTGAGCGCGGTCGCCGAGGAGGGCAACGGAACGCTGATCGGGGCGGTGCTCTGCGGCGACGATGGCCGGCGCGGTTACCTGCACCACCTGGCGGTGCTGCGCGAGCGCCGGCGGCTCGGCGTGGCGCGGGCGTTGCTGGCGCACTGCTTCGCGGGCCTAGCGGCGCACGAGATCGAGAAGTGCAACATCTTTTTGCTGACGAGCAACGTCGAGGGGGAACGTTTCTGGCGGCGCGAGGGCTGGGTCGCGCGCGACAACCTGAAGGTGTTGCAGAAGAACGTCGCCGCGGGCGCGAAGGTCGATCGCGGCTGCACGTGCTGAGGGGGGGCGCTGCGCCGCGCCCGGACGGGAAGTCCTGGCCACCGCTGGGCATCGATCTGTACCGAGGATCCCGCATACGCCGCCGGAGACCGACAGGAGGCAAGAACCCGGCGGGGCCGGGGGATGGCGGGACGAAACGACCCGGCAGATGCCTCCTCCGAGGCGGGCATAGACCACGGATTGCACGGATCATCACGGATTGGCTCCGGTCATCCGTCCCCATCTGCGAAATCCGTGGTCCCCTCCGATGAATCCAGTTCCTTGAGCGGCGACGAAGGGAACGAAGACGCGGGCTGATCGGATACGGAGCGCACCGGGTTCACGGAAATCGGACAGGGGGGGCCGCTCTGCGGTACGGCAGCCCGAGGCGGACCGGGGACGAGGCCTCAGCCGACGAAGAACCGTTCAACTGGCTCACGGCAGGACCGACGGTAGCGCGCGGCGAGGGGCGGCGCTCTGCGTGGCCCCATGGGGAGAGAGCGCTTGCGAGTATCCGGTGGTTAGTGGGCGATAGGCTGGCGGCGATCAGGACGGAGTCGAAGCCCGCACGGGCTCGGCTACGACGGAGCAGGGCAACCCATCTGCGTGCATCGGTGTCCATCTGCGGTTTCCACCTTCCGGCCCGGGGAGCAGCGACAGGCCGGGGCCATGTCGCCAACCAGCCGAACCTCGGCGAAAGCCGCGGCGGCTCTCGCCCGGGTGGTCACTGCGCCGGGCGGCTCAGGCCTTCGCCACGCGGAAGTCGATCTGACGCTTGAAGCGATCGACGCGGTCGACCTCGACCTGGATCTGCGCGCCCAGGGCGAAGCGGCGCTTTTTGCGCCGGCCGACCAGCGCGGTGCCGCCGCCTTCGAGCGTGTAGAGATCGTCGTCGAGCGTGGAGACATGGACGAGGCCGTAGGCCTGCGAGTCGACGAGCTCGACGAACATGCCGTGGTTGCGCACCTCGAGGATCGTGGCGGCGAACGGCGTGCGTTTCTTCTTCTTGAGCTCGCGCTCGAAGTACTCGAGCAGCTTCACCTTCACGGATTCGCGCTCGGCCTCGGTGCTGTTCTGCTCGGTGAGGCTGAGGTGCTCGGCGAGCCGCGGCATGTGCTCGGCGCGGTATTCGAACTTCCAGCCCCGCGGGGTGGGCCGGCCGCAGTGGCGCACGAGGTAGAACTCGAAGACGCGGTGCACGACCAGATCGGAGTACCGGCGGATCGGCGAGGTGAAGTGCGTGTAGTCCTTCTTGGCCAGGCCGAAGTGGCCCACGGGTTTCTCGCGGTAGCAGGCTCGGGCGAGGCTGCGCAGCAGTTGCACGCGGATGAGGTGGGCCTGCGGGTGCACGCGGGCCTTGGCGAGCACGCGGGTGAGCTCCCGGCGCTGGGTGAGGTCGCCGGCCTGGATACCCTGCGTGCCGAGGAACTCGCGCAAGTCCCTCAGACGGTCCTCGTCGGGGTCGTCGTGCACCCGGTAGACGGAGGGGAGCTGGTGCTTGCGGGTGATCTTGGCGATGGCCTCGTTGGCGAGGAGCATGAACTCCTCGATGAGCTGGTGGCTCTCGTCGTTGGTGATCTTCTCGAGGCGGTCGGCGTAGCCCTCGGCGTCGACGAAGATCTTCGTCTCGGGCATGTCGAGGTCGAGCGCGCCCTGGCGGAAGCGTTCGGCGCGGAGCTTCTCGGCGACGCTCCAGAGGGTGCGGATCATCGCCTGCAGTTCGCGCAGCTCGGCCGGACTCAGGCTGGAGAGCGCGCGGCCGGTGGCGCCGGTCTGGTGGGCGGGCGGCAGCGGGAGGCGGCGGATCTTCGCGAGGTCGTCCTCCTTCAGTAGCGCATAGGCCTGCCGGTAGGTGAGGCGCTTGCGGCTGCGGATGACGGTGTTGGCGAACTCGGTGTTCGTGAGCTGGCCCTGCTTGTTGAACGTGAAGAACACGCTCTTGGTCAGCCGGTCCTCGGCCTCCTTGAGCGAGCAGAGGCCGTTGGAGAGCTTGAACGGCAGCATCGGGACCACCGTGCCCACAAGATAGGTACTGTTGCCGCGGTGCTGGGCCTCGCGGTCCAGCGCGGTGCCCGGGCGCACGTAGGCGCCGACGTCGGCGATGTGCACGCCGATGCGCAGGGCGCCGTCGGGCCGGGTTTCCAGCGAGAGGGCGTCGTCGAAGTCCTTGGCGTCGTCGGGGTCGATGGTGCAGGTGAGGACCTGGCGGAGGTCGAGGCGGTGTTCGAGCTCGGCGGGGCGCACGGAGTCGGGCAGGGCGGCGACCTCGGCCTCGACGGCGGGCGGGAACTTCGTCTCGAGCTTGTACTTGTGGTAGATGGCGGCGAGCTCGGCGCGGGGCTCGAAGGTGCGGCCGAGCACCTCGGTGATCTCGCCCTCGGGGTTGAGGTGCGGGTTCTCCCAGTCGAAGAGGCGGACGATAACCTTGTCGCCGATCTTCGGAGCCGGCACGAGCAGGGAGCGGTCGGGATTGTCGACGTAGACGTCGCGCAGGAAGCGCGGGTCGTCGGGGGCGACGCAGAAGAACCGGCCGGCGCGCTGGAGGGTGCCGGTGAGGGTGGTGCGGCCGCGCTCGAGGATGCGGATGACGCGGCCGGTGCGCTGGCCCGGCGCGGGGGCGCCGCGGCGGGGCGGCTTGCCGGGTTTGGCGCGGAAGGGGGGCCGGG
>JAEWNN010000001.1 GCA_023457035.1 Verrucomicrobiota bacterium | reverse complement strand
ACTTCGCCATGTCAAAGAAGGCCACGATCCTTGTTGTCGACGATGAAGACTCCGCGCTGCAACTGCTGCGGGAGGCGTTGGCCGGCGACCAGTACGAGGTCTATGCCGCCCACGACGGCGACGAGGCGTGGAAGGCGTTGCAGCAAGGCGCCGTCAAGGATCTCGCCCTTCTGCTCACCGATCTGGTGATGCCGAAGATGGACGGCATGGAGCTGGCCCGGAAGGTCACCCAGGCGTACCCGGACGCGAAGATCCTCTTCATCTCCGGATACGCGGACGAGATCGTCTACGCCCATCAGGATCTGGCCGGCGTGTCGGCGTTCTTGCCCAAGCCGTTCGACGTCGAGATCCTGCTGAAACGGGTGCGCGAGCTTGTCGGTCGCTGAGGCGCCGGCGGCCCCGGCCGGGCCGGTCTCTTCGCGCTTGCCGCTCCGGGCGCGGCGAGGGTTTGCTCAGCCCATGCGTGTTTACTTCATGGGCATCGGCGGCACCGCCATGGGCAACGCCGCGCTGTTGCTGCGCCAAGCGGGGCACGAGGTGCTCGGCGCCGACACCGGGATCTACCCGCCGATGAGCACCGTGCTGCGCGAGGCAGGCGTCACGATCCACGAGGGCTACGACCCCGAGCGGCTCCGCCGGCTCGCGCCCGACCTGGTCGTGATCGGCAACGCCATGTCGCGCGGCAACCCCGAGGTCGAGTGGCTCCTCGACACCCGCGCGATCCCCTTCGCCTCGCTCCCGCAGTTGCTCCACGACCTCGTCCTGCGCACGCGCCGCAACATCGTCGTCGCCGGCACGCATGGGAAAACCACGACGACCGCGCTCGCCGCCTTCCTCCTGCGCGAGGCCAAGACGGACCCGGGCTGGCTGATCGGCGGCGTGCCGCTCGATCCGCCCACGGGGACCAACCTCGGCGCCGCCGGCGGGCCGTTCGCCATCGAAGGCGACGAGTACGACAGCGCGTTCTTCGACAAGCGCAGCAAGTTTATCCACTACGCGCCGCGCATCGCCGTGCTCAACAACCTCGAGTTCGACCACGCCGACATCTTCCGCGACCTCGCCGACATCCAGCGCACGTTCTCGCACCTTGTGCGCATTGTCCCGCGCAGCGGCTTCGTGGTGATGAACGGCGACGACCTCAACCTCCGCGCCCTCGGATCCATGCCGTGGACACAGGTAGTGCGTGTCGGGGTGGAGGAGGGCAACGACGTCCTCCTGCGCGGCTTCTCCGAGGACCCGCATGGCGCCTCCTTCGAGCTGGTCTGGCGCGGCCGCCCGTGGGCGAAGATCCGCTGGCGCATCCCCGGCCTCTTCAACGCCCGCAACGCGGCGATGGCCGCCACCGCGGCCGGCCTGCTGCTCCACGGCGACGAGCCCACGAAGCTCGACCTCTCCTCGCTCGAGCGTTTCCGCGGCGTGAAGCGCCGCCAGGAGATCCTGCACCGTTCGCCCGCGCTCACGGTGATCGAGGACTTCGGCCACCATCCTACGGCGCTGCACGAGACGCTGCGCTCGCTACGGTCGCGTTATCCTGGACACACGCTCACCGCGGTCTTCGAGCCGCGCAGCAACACCGCGCGCACGAAGGTCCTGCAGGGCGGTTTCGCCCGGGCGCTCGCGGAGGCCGACGAGGTCTACCTCGGCGCCGTCAACCGCGCCGAGAAGCTCGCCGAGGGCGAACGCTTCGACGCCGAGGCCGTCGCGCAGCAGCTCGAGGCGGCCAATGTGCATGCGCACTTCTTCGCGAAGAACGCCGACGTGCTCGAAGTGCTCCGCCGCGACACGTTGCCGCCCTCGTTGGCAAAGCCACGGCTGGTCGTGTTTTTCTCGAATGGCTCGTTCGACGGAGTGATCGCCGAGTACGCGAAGGCCGCGAAGGCGGCGCCGCCGACCCCTTAATGTCGGTTTCGTTCGGCCCGCCCCGGCGCCGCCGTGTTCCGGAAAAGCGACAGGCCGCCAACCCCTTGGCGGCCCGTCTTATTGGTCGGTAGTATCCCCAAACATCCCGCTAGGCGGGACAAACAAGCACGTGGGGATAGACGCGCGGGCGCGGAGAAGGTTCCGGAAATTTCGCAGGATGCACTGCGCCCGCGCTGAGCCGCACCGGCGACTTGTGGCGTATCCAGCCCCTTGCGTTCTCCGCTCCGATCCGCTCTCCTTGTCTCCCTCCGCAAACCCGCCAGCGCCGCCTTGGCACTGCGAGACTCCGTTGGCTGGAGTTCCCCGAGATGGCGTGATCCATGGTGCGGCGCTGGCCACCGTGCAGGTACTCGCCCTTGAATGCGGGTCGCTCGCCAATGCCGTCACTCGTGAGATCACGCGGCTCGGCCGACACCAGGAGCTGCGACTTCTGCATGCGCTCGAAGCCGAAGGCTTGATTCGCATGGAAGGTGCGCGTCACGGGGGCGATGGCATCTGCGCCACTCCGAGGGCCATGCCTGCGCTCCGTCCCGCGGATATGCGCGATGCGCATAGTTATGCGCACCTTTTTGCGCGAGTCTCGCGGTTCGGTCTTCGTCTACAACCTGCGCTACCGCGGTTCGGTCGAGGATCGCGTGCATGAGCTGCTCTCGGAGCGGCTGCAGAGCATCTTCGAACTCTTCGGCCAGATTCCGGACGTGTTGGAAGACGTCTGGGTGCAGGCCGCGCTCGGCGACATCGAAGCGGCCAAGCGCAAGATCGACGAACTGCCGCCGCGGCATCCCTTCGAGCTGAAGTACCACAGGATCGAGCGGGTCGACTGGGAGTCCTGCGCCACCGTGCTCTCGCCCATCGTAGTGCGAGAGACGATGCAGCAAGGGTGGTAGGAACTTTCACCCACCTGAGAACCCGAAAAGTAGGTCAGAAGTAAGTCAGTCGCCTTCTTCTGCGCCCGATCGGAGTCTCCAACTCCTTGATTGAAAGGTGGTGCCAGAGGGCAGGATTGAACTGCCGACCAAGGGCTTATGAGTCCCCTGCTCTACCACTGAGCTACTCTGGCGAAAAACGGAGCGGTTTGTTTGGCGGGCGGCATCGCGCTTGCCAACAAAAATTTCCGTGGCGGCAGCGATACCGCACGGCCTCGCCGGCCTGCAAGGCGGCCGGCACGGGGCGCGACCGGCGGCCGGGCCGCGGTGCGCCGTTCGGCCCAGTGACGAAACTTCGCATTGTCGGGGGGCGGGGGTTCGGGCATGGCCTAACGCTCCGCATGAGCGCCACGCCCCCGATCTCCTTCTCCGCTCTCGGCCGGCGCGCGGCGCCGCCGATCATCGCCCGCCTCATGACGGCGGCGCTGGAGAATCCGCAACTGCTCTCGCTCGCGGCGGGCTTCACCGACAACGCCACGCTGCCCGTCGAGCCGTTCGGGTGTGCGGTCGCCGCGCTCACGGAGATGGGCGGCTCGCCGGAGCCGCTGCAGTACGGCACCAACCAGGGGAGGCCCGGCCTGCGGCGCCTGCTCGCGGAGCGCTTGGCGCACGAGGAGGGTTGGCCCGCGGATCGGGTGAATCCGGCGCGCGTGCTCGTCACCAACGGTTCTCAGCAGGCGCTCTATCTCGCCATGCAGGCGTTGTGCGACCCGGGCGACATCGTGCTCGTGGATCGCCCGAGCTATTTCGTGTTTCTCGAGATGTTGCGCGGGCTGGGGGTCGAGGCGCGTTCGCTGCCGGTCGGCGCGGACGGGCGGCTCGATCTGCCGGCGCTCGATGGGTTGCTGGCCGGGATGGGGCGCGACGGTTCCGCGCGGCGCGTGAAGGCCGTGTACGTGATCGGCTATTTCTCGAACCCTTCCGGCCGTTCGCTCGACACGGAGGAGAAACGCGGCCTCGCGCGCACGCTCACGGCGCACGGGCTGGTCGTGCCCACGCTCGAGGACGCCGCCTACCGGCAGATGGCGTTCGACGGCGCCGCGGGTGCGCCGAGCCTGCTCGCGCTCCCCGAGTGGGACGCGTTTCCCAAGCTCTACGCCGGCACGCTCACCAAGCCGTTCGCGACGGGGTTGAAAGTTGGCTACGGCATCTGCACCGCGCCGGAGTGGCTGGCGCGCATGCTGCACGTGAAGGGACACCACGATTTCGGTTCGGCGAATCTCAACCAGGCGGTGCTCGAGCGTGTGCTGGCCGATGGTACGTTCGATGCGCATCTGGCGCGGATCCGTCCGGCCTACGAGCGGAAGATGCAGGTGCTGCATGCGGCGTTGGTCGAGGGCGGCATCGCGGCGCGCGGCTGGCGCTGGTCGCAACCGCGCGGTGGCCTCTACCTGTGGCTCACGGCGCCGGCCGGGATGGATCTCGGCATCGACTCGGCGTTCTACCGCGCCTGTGTCGCGGGTGGCGTGCTCTACGTGCCCGGTGAGCTGTGCTACGGCGATGCGGCGGCGAAGAACACCGCGCGCCTCACCTTCGGCGTGCTGGCCGAGGCGGAGCTGCGCGAGGCCGCACGGCGATTCTGTGCGGTGGCGACGGGCTGAAGCCAGTGGGCGGTGGCCGGTGATCGGTGGCCGGTGGCCGGGAAGGGCACTTCAGCGTCGTGCGTGGCTGCTTCCGGAGCGCCCCGCGGGCGACTTGTGGGTGCGGGTTATGCAGGGAGCTTGGCGAACTTCCGCGGTGGCGGGGCGGCTCAGTCCAGCGCCGGGCGAGCGGAGTCTCGATCGGCAGGGCGCAACGCGCATCGAGATGGCGCGAGCGGCTCGCCGAGCGGCTGCGCGGCGGTGCAGCTCGGGCGGCTGGGCTCCCGAGTCCCGGGCGCATTAACGTGCTATCGTTGGGACTCCGCGGCGGGCGAGGGGCCGAGATTTGTGTCGTTAACCGGGTGGGCCGGGGCTCATTTCGCCCCTCTCCCATGAAAGCTCCCTCTGTGGACCAACCGAAACTGTGGTCGCTGGCCTGGCCGATCTTCGTCGAGCAAGGCCTGCGTGTGCTCATCGGCACGGTGGATATGTTCATGGTGAGCCACCTCGGCGACGACGCGGTGGCCGGGGTGGGGGTGGCGTCGCAGGTCTTCACGTTCTTCATCATCATCTTCGCCTTCATCGGCATCGGCAGCAGCGTGGTGATTACGCATTACCTCGGGGCGAGGGATCGGGCGGGGGCGGACCGGATCACGATGACCGCGATCGCGGCCAACACGTGGATCGGTGTCGGGGCGAGCTTGCTGGTGTTGGCGTTTTCGGAGCCGATGCTGGCGGCGATGGGGCTGGGGGCGGGGCCGATGAGTTTTGCCAAACCGTTCCTGCTGCTCATGGGCGGCACGCTGTTCTTCGAGGCGATGAACGGGGCGATCGCGGCGACGTTGCGGGCGCATACGCACACCCGCGACGCGATGTGGGTCACGGCCGGGCAGAATGTGCTCAACGTGATCGGCAACTGTCTGCTGCTTTTTGGGCTCTTTGGGTTCCCGAAGCTGGGCGTGGTGGGTGTGGGCATCTCGGGCATCGTGAGCCGCGCGGCGGCGACCGTGGCGTTGTGGTTCCTGCTCGAGTGGCGCACGCACTTGAAGGTGCGCGTGCGGGACTTTTTCCGGTTCCAGCGCGAGAAGCTGGGGGCGATCCTGCACATCGGCCTGCCGGCGGCGGGCGAGCACACGAGCTGGTGGGTGGCGTTCATGGTGATCACCCGGTTTTGTGCCGAGCTGGGCGACGGCCCGCTGGCGACGCAGCAGTACGTGATGACGATCGTGCGCTGGGTGATCCTCATGAACGTGTCGATCGGGCTCGGCACGGAGATCCTCACGGGCCTGCTGATCGGCGCGGGGCGTTTCCAGGACGCCTACGACGGGCTGTTGCGCAGCGTGAAGCTGGGCCTGCGGTGCGCGATGCTGGGCGCGGTGGTGCTGGCGGTGGGCGCGCCTTGGATCCTGGGCTGGTTCACCCGCGATCCGGCGATCATCGCCGCGGGGGTGGTCCTGCTGCGCATGGGGTTGTTGATCGAGCCGGGACGCGTATTCAACGTGGTCGTCATCAATTCGCTGCGCGCCACCGGCGACGCCCGTTTCCCGGTGCTGGTGGGGCTGGTCGTGATGTGGGGCGTGTGGGTGTTCCTTTCCTGGTTGCTCGGCCTGAAGCTGGGGTGGGGCATGCCCGGCATCTGGATCGCGATGGCCTGCGACGAATGGACGCGCGGCCTGCTGATGTACTGGCGTTGGCGGAAATGGAAATGGCTGCCCTACGCCCGGCGCAGTCGCGCGGCCGCGCATGGCCATGCCCTCGGCGAGGCCCAGAACACGACGGTGGTCGAGGTGTGAGCCGGGCGGGGCGGTCGTTCGGTCGCTGCGGCGGTTGTGCAGGTCGCTGGAGGTCGGGGCCTTGCGCTGCGGGCGGCGCCCGTGCGGGTGTAGCGGTTGTTTTGTTGCACGCCGCGCACAACACGTTCTTCTTCAGCGCTCCGTGGAATGGGCCGATAGGGTTGGCCTCTCCACGCCCCCCGCTCGAAGCCATCCAGTCATGACCAAACTATTCAGCTGCAGTCTCTGTGTCCTGTCCCTCTGCGCCGCCGGTGCGACCGGCGCGTTCGCCCAGACCTCGGGTGCGCCCTCCGACGCCAAGCCGGTCTTCCAGTGGGGCGGCGATTTCCGCTTCCGCTACGAGGGCTATGTGAATGCCCAGACGCTCAACAACGCGGCCGCCTTCAACGACCGCAACTACTTCCGCGCCCGTCTGCGCGTTTGGGAGACGACCAACCCCTTCCCAGGGCTGACCCTCTTCGGCCGCGTCTCCGCCGAGCCGCGCTACTGGTTCAACGCCGCCAGCAAGGCCGGCGAGGACGAGGAGTGGAAGTACGCCATCGTCGACAACCTCTACGCGAAGTGGACCACCGATGTCTCCGGCGACCCGCTCGTCGCCACCGTCGGACGCCAGGATATCCAGCTCGGCGACCAATGGCTCGTCACAGATGGCACGCCGCTCGACGGTTCCTGGACGAACCACTTCGACGGCCTGCGCGTCTCCCTCGACGCCAAGAGCATCAAGACCAAGTTCGACGTGATCGGCTTCAACCAGCAGGCGTATCCGGGCGACCGGCTCGCGATCCTCGGCAGCGACCGCAAGGCCGGCGCACTCACCGAGCAGGATGAGACCGGCTTCATCCTCTACGCCTCGAACAAGTCGGTGCAGAACACGACGCTCGACGGCTACTTCATCTACAAGGGCGACGACCGCGTGACCGCGCGCGGCTACAACGCCGACATCTACACCCTCGGCGGCCGCATCGTCGGCACGCCCGAGGAGCACTGGCAGTATTCGGTGGAGGCCGCCTACCAGTGGGGCCGCCGCGCCGACTCGGTCTTCCCGACTTCGCGCGATGTGTCGGCCTTCGGCGGCGTTGCGAAGCTGACGTACTCGTTCAAGGACAGCCTCAACAACCAGGTCGCGTTCGTCACCGAGTACCTCTCCGGCGACCGCCGCAGCAGCACCGGCAAGGACGAGATGTTCGACGTTCTCTGGGGCCGTACCCCGCGCGTGAGCGAGGTGTGGGCCGTGGCGATCGGCCAGGAGACCGGCCGCAACGCCCAGTACAACAACCTCTACCGGCTCGGTGCCACGTGGAGCATCGCCCCGAGCAAGAACACCAGCCTCGCGGCGACCTACAACGCGCTCTTCGCGCTCGAGGACAATCCGACCCGCACCACCAGCGCGCTTTTCAGCCGCGACGGCAGCTTCCGCGGCCACCTGTTCCAGCTCTCGGCCAAGCAGAAATTCAGCAAGCGTCTCAGCGGCCTGATCCTTGCCGAGTGGGCGCCGATGGGCAGCTACTACAGGCACACCGACGAGATGATGTTCATCCGCGCCGAACTCACGACGACGTTCTGAGCGCGGCCCGCGTTCTCCCCCGAAAGGCCCGGCTGGCAACCTGCCGTCCGGGCCTTTCTCTTTTCGGGCCCGCCCTTGCGGGAGCGGCTTCGCTTGCGGGGCTGCACGCCTACTCGCTCCGACTGTCGAGCCGGGCCGCCAGTGCCCGGAAGGCGGCCTCGTCGGTGAAGACGAAGGCGAGGAGATCCGTGCCGTGGGTACGGACGGCGATCCGGTGGTTGTCGCTGTCGGCGCAGGTGAAGCCTGCGGCGTCGGCCATGACGTCGGTGAGTGATTTGCGCGCGGTGGCGCGGATGGCGGCGGCGGCGAGTTGTGCGATGGCTTCGTCGGGGGTGGTGAAGTGCAGAAGTAGTACCCGGCATACCGGATAGGTAGCGACGAGGCCCTCGTGGGAGTCGAACAGTTCGGTGACTTCGCCGAGCGGGATGTTGGAAAGTCCGATGCGTCCGCGGAAATGCTTCCGCTCCTGCAGATTCTCGGCGGGCAGGTAGGTGAACCAAGCGGGAAGCCCACCGTCGCGTGGCAGCAACGCCGCGAGCTGTGCGGCGAGACGGTCGACCTCGGACTGCACGGCGGCATCGGACTGTGCGCCGGTGACGCTGGCGAAGTACGGGCCGCTCCAGAACGCGACGTAGTAGTTGAACCGCAGCGAGCCTTGGCCGAGCTCGCCGCGGGTGAACTTGCCCGTCTGCATGAGCGACCACACACCGTGGGCCGCCGGGGCGTCGGCCATCTCGTAGAGCTCCACCTGGATGCTGCCACCGGCGGGGCCGGCGAGACTCCAGGACACGGCGCGTTTGAAGCCATATTCGTGGTACAGCTCGGCCCCGCCGTCGATCAGGTCGAAGAGCGTGTCGTGCGTGGCGACGCGGGGCGTGTCCGGCGCGGCCCAGCCGGCAGAGGGCGCGAGCTTCGCGACGAGCGTGGCGGGATCTTCGTCGGCGAAGCCGGCGAGGCAGGCGGTGGTGAGGAGCAGGGCGGTGGCGAGGCGGCGCATGGGGGATAGTCCGAGTTGTAGCGAGATATTGGAGGCTCCGGAGGAGGTCGGAAGGTAGGGCGGTTTCTCCGAATCCGCCGAGGAGTTTCGGTGGAACGTTCCTGCCTCAAGCGGTTTCGCGATGCTTTGCCGGCTTCAGAGCTTCAGGTTTCGCGTGCCGGCCTTGGCGAGGTCCGGGTCGCCGAGGTCGTGCCGGGCGGCGAGGCCGATCATCGCCACCTTCTCGGCGGTGAGGCCCAGGAGCGTGCAGGCATAGGCGTCGGTGGCGACCGGATCGGTGCCGGCCACGACCTGGTCGGCGCGTTTGAGCTCGCCCGGGCCGGCGGGACCGTTTGTCAGGAGAAACTCGGTACCGTCGACCACGTGGAGGTCGGGGCGGCGGACGAGGTTCACATCGGCGATGCACTGCGAGAGGAAGGCGATGTCCTCGTACTCGCTCTTGGCGCCGGGTCCTTCGTGGAAGAACTGGTTGGTGCTGCGGTGGCAGGCGCCCATGAAGTTCTTCAGGCAACCGGTGAAGCCGGTGCCGGCGTGGTGCTTGGCGATCGGGAGGTTGATCAGCACGTCGCAGTCGAGCGCGGTGCGGTTGACCTTGGCCTTCTTCAACGCGACGCCGCGGGGAATCTCAATGTCGGCCCAGTCGCCCGGGTTCTTGCGCCCGAGCGCGAGGAGTTCTGGATGCTGCGCCGCGCAGGGCGTGCGCGACCAGTAGTCGGAGGCCGGATCGATCACGTAGGTGATCTCGGCGGCGCCGGCCTCGCGGCAGAGTTGGAGCACGGCGAGGGTGACATCCGGCCGGGTGAACGAGCCGGGCTTGCGCCACCAGTTCGGGGCGTTGATGAGCAGGCCGACCTTGGCGCCGGGCTTCACGAAGCGGCCGATGCCGCCGAGTTCGGCGACCGCGCGCAAGGTGGCGGCAAAGGCATCGGAGCCATTGACGACGGCGAGATCGCACTTGGGCTCTGGTGGGGCCGAAGGAGGGGGCTGTGCGGCGGTGGTTTCGGCGAGGAGCGAAGGAGCGAGGTGCGCTCCGGCGAGGGCGGTCGCACCGAGCACGGCGGTGCGACGGAGGAATTCGCGGCGTTGCATTGGGGCAGTGTTCGGCGCGAAGCGTGGCCGTGCGGCGTGCCGGAGGCGATGCTGTTTCGCCGAGCGGACCACGTGCTGGACGAACGGTCAGAGCGGGCGGACCAGGTAGTGCGCGGTGGGACCGTAGCCGGCCAGCTTGGCGGCGAGTGCGGGGGAGGTGCGCTCGCCGAAACCAAAGCGGCTCCAGAGTTGGTGGGTGCCGTAGACGGAGACCATGGTGAGCCAGCCAAGGTGATGCTCGCGGGCTACGGTCTCCATGGCGGCGAAGTAGAAGGCAGCCGCGCCGCGGCCACGGAGCGCTGGGGCGACGACCACATCGTGGAGATGTAGGCAGTCGGCGTCGGCGGGCAGGGCGCCGAGGAGCGTATCGAGCGGCGGCGGGGAACCGAGCCGCCACGGATGGGCGATGCCGTAGGCGGCGAGCGCCCCGGCGTGCACGATCTGGCGGCAACCCGCGGGGAAGAGCGTGATCCGTTCGGCGAATACCTCGGTGCGCTCGGGCAGGCCCGGGTGCGCCGTGTCGGCGAGTGCTCGTACGGCGGGTGCGTCGGCGGGCCGCAGCGGTTGCCAAGTGGGGCCGGGGGTGGGGGCGGACATCGCGAGGGGAGGCGGTCGTTCGGTCGCCGGTGTGGCGCGGTCCGCGGTTCAGGTGCCGCGTGGGACGGGGAAGCGGTAGTCGACCTTGTCCTGCGCGTTGATCGCGATCTTGCCTGCGGCGGTGAGCTCCTGGATGAGCCGGCTTGCCTGCCCTTCGTCGATCTTGTTGCCTAGGACGGTGATCGCGTGGCGCGTCAGAGTTTTCCGGGTGCGGGGACGGGATACGGAGCAGGCGAGGATCTCGTGGAGGTGCACGGCCGCTTCGCTCAGCACCGGTTTGGCCGGCGTCGGTTTGGGCGCGGGCGTCGCGACAACGGAGGCGGGAACGGGAGCGACGCGGGGCGCACTGGCGTTGGGGGGCGGAACCGGCCTGGCCGTGAGGGTGCCGAGGAGCGAGGCGAAGTCGCCGTGCCGGCGCACGCGCACGTGCTTGGCGTGGAGGTGCTCGACGAGCGGGTCGTAGCCTTTGTCGTTCGAGACGATGTGGAAGCAGGCCGTCGGGTCGGCGAGGACGGCCTGCCCGAGGTAGTAGGCGAGGGCGAAGTCGACGGCGTTTTTCCCCTTGGTGGCGAGGCGGACAAACTGGACCGCGGCGGCATGGCCGACGAGTTGTTCCACGACGGCGAGATCCAGCTTCTTCTTCACCGGTCCGAGGAGCAGGGTGACCGTCAGCGCCTGGCATTCGAGGACGGCGGGATCGATCTCGTGCACGTTCTCGAAGTCGACGAACACGTGGTTTATGGGCGGCGGGGTGGTCATGGCAGGGAGTGTGGTGTGCTCGGCCGACGGAGACAACCGCACACTTTTTTGTTCCGATCGGAACAAGAAAATGTGCGTTGGCGGGGCAGCGCGGGGGCCGGCGGTGGGCCGGGTTGCGCGGAAAAGCAGAACGGCGGTCGCTTGCGCGGCCGCCGTCGAGGTGTCGCGCGGGTCGCGCGCGGGGAGGGATTGGCTCCGGTTCAGCCGAGCAGGGCGTTGAGCTTGCGCATGACCTCGAAGGCGTCGGCGACGTAGAGCACGTCGGCCTTGCCCTGGGCCCAGCTGCAGGCGGCGTTGAGATTGATCGCGCGGCGCTCGCCGATGAACCGCCAGCCGACGGTGTGCGGCTCCTCGCCGTGGCAGCAGGTGGCCAGGCCCTTGGCGTGGCGTGGTGTGGAACCGGTTTGGCCGACCTGGTTGAGGTGCGTCATGAACTGGAGCACCGCCTGGCCTTCGCCGCTGAGGTCCACGAGCGACTTGGTGGAGCCGAGCGAGGCCTGCGTCTTGCCGAGGAAACCGAGGATGAGTTGCTCGGCCTCGGTGGCGTGGGCCTGGCCGTCGGGCTGCTTCTTCGTCCAGCCGGCGCCGGCGACGAAGAGCAGCTTGGCGTCGGGGCGGATGGTCTGCTGGTCGGCGGGCGGGGAGCGGAAGCCGGCGACCTCGGTGCGGATGGTCGGGAGAGCCACGAGCACGCCCTCGACGGTGGCCGTGCCGGCGGCGCCGGAGTAGGCGGGCGCGCAACCGGATTCCAACAACACAACCCACGGGCGGGTGGTGCGGGAGAGGGTGCCTTCCATGCGCTGGCGGTAGTACCAGCGGCTGATCGATGGCTTGCCCTCGGCCGCCGCGATGGCGGTGGCATGGGTGTCGACCCGGCCGCCGAGGCGCTGCGCGACGCCGGGCAACGCGCGGTTGGCGCGGGAGCCGGCGGGGGCGAGGATGATCGTGGCGGCGGACGACTTGGCGATGGCCTCGGCTGCGGCGGCATCGGTCGCGTAGCGGGATTGCGCGAACTCGGCGCCGGAGACCCCGAGGAAGCGCGCCGCGCCGCAGGCGGCGACGGCGTTGGCCGCGGGCTGGATGTCGGCACCGATGAGGCCCACGACGATCCTGGAGTCGGCGATGGCGGCCGAGAGCTGCTGGGCGGCGGCGAGGGTTTCGAGCGCGGCCGTGGGGAGCGAGCCGTCGGCTTCGGGGAAGGCGAGGAAGAGGATGGTTTCCATGAATGGAAGAAGTAGTTGGAAGTTGGTAGTTTGGAGTTGGTGGGGACTCGGAGCGTTGGCGGGATCGGCGGGCGGTGCCGGACCTCCGAACCAACTTCCAATTCCCAACTACCAACTCCACCGCGGAGCGGTCAGTCCTGCTTGATCCAGGCGACGAGCTCCTGGGCGATGGCGTCGGGGGTCATGTCCTTGACGATGCGGGTCTCGCGGCGCTGTTTCGGCAGCGAGACGCCGGCGAAGGCGAGGCCGTCGTTGGTGATCTTGGCGGGCTTGGCGCGCTGGAGGGCGGGCATCGCGGTGCGCATGTTGAGCATGCCCACCTGCGGGTTGTTGGCGGGCTCGGGGAGGTTGCCGGTGGCCCAGCCGAGCAGCGCGGGGGCGCCGGCGCAGACGGAAACCTGATGTCTGCCCCCCTCGACGCGCTCGAGGATCTCGAACGAGCCGTCGGGCTTCACGGTGAGCTGGTCGACCCCTTGGAACTGGTCGGTGATGCCGAGGCGCTCGCCGACCATCTGCATCGTGGTGCCGGCGCCGCGCGAGGCGGACTCCCAGCCGCCGAAGACGAGCAGCTTGGTCTTGTCGAGGCCGGGGATCGCGGCGATCGCCTCGGCGAGGGAGGCGGCGATCTCGGCGGACTCGGTGAAACCGCTGGCGGGGCCGTCGAGGGCGACGAGTTCGAACGGCACCTTCTGGGCGACGGTCATGAGCACCTGTTGGAGCTTCGCCTTCGGGCCGAGGGCGACGAGCCAGACCTTGGAGCCGGGGAGCTGTTTGGCGAGGTTGGCGGCCTCGAAAAGCGCGTGGCCGGCCCAGGGGTCGAGCACGGCGGGGAGCATGAGCTCGTTCTTGAGTGCCGGGCCGGTGGGCGAGGCGACGGGTTCGAGGGTTTGCAGCGGATCGGGGACGATGCTGCCGCAGACGACGATGTGGTACGGGTTGCTCATCGGTGAAAAGGGTAGGTGGGGAGGAGGAGATTGAGGAGAAGGAGCGGGCGCTTGGGAAGCCGGGAATGCGGGCGGGGGCGCGGCGGACGTGCCGGCTGGACCGCGGGCACGCCAGCGGTGCTCCACGCTTTGTTCACCGGGGTGGGGTGGTTTTACGGCCATGTAACCGGGGAGTCACGGGACCGTAACAATCGCTCGCTAAGGTCGTCGACGTTGCCGCCGGCGCATTCGCCGGTCGCGGCAGAGTTTCAACCACCACACCGACACCCAACATGCGCAAACTCCCGCTCGCCCTGCTCGCCCTTTGTGGCGGCATCGCCCTCACCGCCGCCACCGCCGTGGCCCAGGATTCCGGCCCCCTCATCGACCTGCTCGTCAAGAAGGGCCTGATCAACGACCAGGAGGCCGAGGAACTCCGCACCGATCTCACCAAGGATTTCGCCACCAACACCGCCGCCGGAAAACTCAACCTCGGCAGCCAGATCACCGAGTTCAAGCTCGGCGGCGACATCCGCCTCCGCCACCAGTATCAGGAGACACGCAGCCAGAACACCACGCTCACCACCAATCGCACCCGCGAGCGCTTCCGCTTCCGGTTCAACGGCGACGTCCAGATGCAGAAGGGCTGGAGCGCCGGCTTCGCCCTCGAGACCGCCAGCGCGGCCGACTCCGGCAATCAGACCTTCGAGAACGGCGCCGACGACTACAGCATCTCCCTGGCCCGCGCCTACGTCGCTTGGCAGCCGCGCAACGACCTGAAGTTCGTCGCCGGCAAGCAGCGTAATCCGATCTACACGACCGACCTAGTCTGGGACGGCGACATCAACCCGCAGGGCGTGGCCGAGCTCTACGCCCTCTCGCTCGGAGGCAAGGACACCCTCGAGTTTCGCGCCCTCCAGTCGATCATGGACGACAACAACGAGGCCACCGCGGGCCGGGCCGGCAACGACGCGTGGCTCTTCGCCCAGCAGGCTGTGCTCACCAAGTACTTCGGAGGCACGAAGCTCATCCTCGCCCCCGGCTACATGGTCTACAGCACCTCGACCGTGTCCGGCCTGACCAACGAGACGCCCTTCAACGGCGATACTTCCAACCTCTCGCTCGTCACCTTTGCCGGCGAACTCGAGTTCGCCAATGTCGGCGGCGGCGCCAACAGCGTGAAGCTCTACTGGGATTCCTCCTACAACACCGAGGCGGCCGACCGCGTGCACAAGATCTATGCGCTGCCCACCGCCGACAAGGACGCCTTCGCCTGGCTGGTCGGCATCGGCTACAACCACGGCAGCGGCAAGCTTCAGGGCGACTGGAGCGTGCGGGCCGACTACCGCCGCATCGGTCTCGGCTCGGTCGACCCGAACCTCAGCGACTCCGACTTCGGCTTCGGCAACCTCAACCAGTCCGGATACAAGATCGGCGCCTCCTACAACCTCGTCGATTTCTGCAGCCTCAACCTGACCTACTTCCGCACCTCCGACATCCGCGACACCCTCAAGCACTCGGTCGCCGGCCTCGACAAATCGAGCATCCTCCAGGTCGACCTCGTCACGAAGTTCTGAGCGCGCCGCAACCGCCAACGAAAACGCAACCGCACACAACATGAAGAAAACCATCTCCGTCCTCCTCACCGCCGCGCTGTTCGCCGGCTCGCTCTCCGCCGCCGACAAGCTCGTGATCAAGGGCTCCGACACCCTCGGTGCTAAGCTCGTGCCGCTCGTGGCGGAGGCCTTCAAGACCGCCAACCCCGAGGTCGCCTTCGAGATCGCCGCCGAAGGTTCCACCACCGGCATCGCCGCCATCACCGACGGCACCGCGCAGATCGGCATGTCGTCGCGCCGTGCCAAGCCCACCGAGCTCTCCGCCGCGCTCGCCAAGGGCGTGAGCATGAAGCCCACGATCGTCGCCTACGACGGCATGGCCGTCATCGTCAACGAGGCCAACCCGCTCGCCCAGCTCACCGTCCGCCAGGTCGAGCAGATCTTCACCGGCGACGTGACCGACTGGAGCGCCGTGGGGGGCAACGCCGGCAAGTTCTCCATCTACACGCGTAACACCTCCTCGGGCACGTACTCCGACTGGAAGGAACTCGCGATGAAGAAGCGCGACTACGCCGGTTCCTCCCAGAAGATGGCCGGCAACGAGCAGATTGCCGCCGAGGTGGCCAAGAACCCGAACGGCATCGGCTACGTGGGCCTCGCCTACATCCACGTCCCCGGTATCCGGGTCGTTGCGATCGTGGGCAGGGACGGTAAGGCCGTGCTGCCCAACGACGAGACCGTGCAGGCGAAGACCTATCCCTACGCTCGCCCGACCTTCTTCTACACCAACGGCGAGCCCCACGGCCTGACCGCGCAGTTCGTCGAGTTCATGCTCGGCGCCGAGGGGCAGGCCATTGCCAAGAAGATCGGCTTTGTCCCGGTGGCGAAGCAGTAAACGGTGCCTGCTGGCAGGTAGGGCCGGTCTCCGACCGGCCGCGTGAGACCTGAGCTGGCATCCCGGCTCGAGCCGAAGGAGTCCAGTCCGAGACTGGATCTACTCGCCGAGCCTGTTGGCAGGTAGGGCCGGTCTCCGACCGGCCCTCTTTTTCCCGCCGCTGCCGGCTTTGAGATTGAAGCACCCTCGCCACCCTCCAGACCTTTCCCCGTCTTCCCCGTCCTCCGTCGCGACTCTCATGGCCAACGACTCCTCGCCTGAGCCCATTGCCGTCTCACACTCCGTGCGCAAGCAGCTGCTGGCCCCCGGCAAGTTCCGGCTCTTCGGCAAGAACCGCGACTGGTGGATCAAGCAGTTCTTCGAGGGCAACGCCGCGCTCTCCATCGTCGTCCTGCTCCTCATCGTCTTCACGCTCTTCCGCGAGGCGGCCGGATTCATGCCGGGCAATCGCCACAACCTCGAGGTCTACCGCCGCGCCGGCCTCGAGTACGTCGACATCCTCAAGCGCCAGACCGACGCCTTTACTGCGCTCGGCCGCGAGCTCTCCGCCACCCGGCTGGCCTGGTTCGAGGCCCTGCGGGCCGAGGGCCTTTCCGTCGAGGCCGCCAACGAACGGCTCGCGGCCCTCGACGAGATCGACACCCGCCTGGCCGATGCTTCCGGCCCGTTGCGCGACATCGTCTCCGAGATGACCGATCACGCCTCCAGCGTGAAGGAGCGCGCCAAGGTGGCCGAGGACATGAAGGAGGTCCGGCAGAACCTGCGCTCCGGTATGGAGGGTGCGGACGCGCAACGCGCCGCCTCCCTCGCGTCGCAGGCCGCGGCCGTCGAGATCGAGGAGATCGACTACGCGACCGAGATCGTGGCGCTCACCTCGCGCCTGCCCGAGATCCAGGCCGCCAACCGCGCGCTGTCCGCCGAACTCGGCGCGATCGGTGCCGGGCTGCCGGCGGGCGACCGGCCGGCGGTGCGCAGGCGCCTGCAGCGCCTGGCGCAGGAACTCGAGGAGTTCCGCGCCGGCCTTCCGCGCGCCGAGGGCGAACTCGTGCGCTGGCGGGCCGACGAGCCCATCGGCTTCTTCGAGTCGTTCAACGCCTTCCTCTTCGGCCGCACTTGGGTGACGGCCAGCTTCTGGCAGGACTGGTACGGCGTGCTGCCGCTGTTCTTCGGCTCCTTCTTCATCTCGGTGCTCGCGCTCGCCATCGCGATCCCGCTGGGCGTGTGCGCGGCGCTCTACGTGAACCAGGTCGCCCGCGCGTCCGAACAACGCTTCATCAAGCCCTACATCGAGTTCATCTCGGCGATCCCCAGCGTGGTGCTCGGTTTCTTCGGCATCGCGATGCTCGGCGAGACACTGCGCCTGGTCTCGCAGGTGCCGTGGCTCTCCTGGGTGCCCGGTTTCCCGATGCAGGAGCGGCTCAACGCCTTCACCGCCGCCGCCCTGCTCGCCCTCATGGCGATCCCCACGATCTTCACGCTCGCCGAGGACGCGTTGCAGAACGTGCCCAAGGCCCTGCGCGAGGCTTCGCTCGCCCTCGGCGCCACGCGCATGCAGACGATCGTGAAGATCATCCTGCCCGCCGCGCTCTCCGGCATCACCGCCGCGATCCTGCTCGGTTTCGGGCGGGTGATCGGCGAGACGATGGTCGTGCTGCTGTGCGCGGGCAACCGTATCGCCGTCCCGGATTTCTCGGCCGGCCTCGGCGTCGCCTTCCAGCCGGTGCACACCATGACCGGCATCGTCGCCCAGGAGATGGGCGAGGTGGTGCGCGGCAGCCTGCACTATCGCGCGCTCTTCATGGTGGGCAGCCTGCTCTTCCTGCTCTCGCTCGCGGTGAACTACGGGGCGCAGAAGATCGTGCGCCGTTACCGCCTGCCGCAAAGCTGATCCCCCCCATGACCCCGCGCCCCGATTTTCCCGCCCGGCGTTCGATCCTCCGCCAGCCCTCGTGGGCGGCGCGTTGGGAGGCGTCGCTGTTTCTCCTCCTGCGCGTCGCCACCTACGGCGTGCTGCTGGCCGCGGCCGTGGTCTTCCTCGACATCGGCTGGAAGGGCGGCCGCGTGGTCTTCCGCGCCGAGGCGCCGTTCATCAACGTCCCGTTCCTCACCGAGGCGCCCGAATCCCTGCATGTGCTCAAGATGCCGGACGGCGCGACGCTGAAGATGGGCGACCGCGAGTATCGCGCGTTCAACGAGGCGCATCCCGAGCAGGTGAAGGCCGCGCGCTCCGAGACCTACGTCTATTCGGCCGGCGGCATCTTCCCGAACATCGTTGGCACCGTGCTGCTCGTGCTCGGCGCGATGGTCATCGCCCTCGTGCTCGGCGTGTGCAGCGCGATCTACTTGAGCGAATACGCCAAGGAGGGCCCGCTGGTCCGGCTCGTGCGCCTCTCCATCGCGAATCTCGCGGGCGTGCCCTCGATCGTGTTCGGCCTGTTCGGCTTCGGCCTGTTCGTTGTCGCGCTTGGGTGGAACGTCTCGCTGCTCGCGGGCTGGTTCACGTTGGCGTTCATGGTCCTGCCGATCATCATCACCGCCAGCGAGGAGGCGTTGCGCGCGGTGCCGAAGGGCCTGCGCGAGGGCGCGCTCGCGCTGGGTGCGACCAAGTTCCAGACGATCCGCACCAACGTGCTGCCCTATGCCCTCCCGGGCATCCTTACCTCCTCGGTGCTGGCCATCGCGCGTGTCGCTGGCGAGACCGCGCCGATCATGTTCACCGCCGCCTATGTGGTGCGCGACCAGATGCCCTGGCAGGTCGAGAAATGGACCGACTTCTTCTTCCAGGGCGTGATGGCGCTGCCGTACCACATCTACGTCGTTGCCTCGAAGATTCCACAGAACGACTACACGCGCGATGTGCAGTACGGCACCGCCTTCGTCTTCCTCTTCACCGTCGCCGCCATCGCGCTCAGCGCCATTCTCCTGCGCGCCCGGCTGCGCAAACAGTACCGCTGGTAACCCCGTTCCGCCTTTCGTCTCCACCATGTCCACCGCGCAACCGCTTCCCGCCGCCCCCGCCGTGTTGCCCAAAGCCGCCCCGGCGCCCGCGACCCCGCCCATCGTCGAGATCGAGAAATTGGATTTCTTCTACGGCGACAAACAGGCGCTGTTCGACGTCACCCTCGGCATCCCGGAGAAGCAGGTCACGGCCTTCATCGGGCCCTCCGGCTGCGGTAAGACCACGTTGCTGCGCTGCCTCAACCGCATGAACGACCTGGTCGACGTCGCCCGCATCGGCGGTGGCGAGATCCGCATCGACGGCATCAACATCTACGACCCGCGCGTCGATGTGATCGAGCTGCGCAAACGTGTCGGCATGGTCTTCCAGAAGTCGAACCCGTTTCCGAAATCCATCTACGAGAACATCGCCTACGGCCTGCGCCTGCACGGCATCAAGCAGAAGCCCAAACTCGACGAGATCGTCGAGAAGAGCCTGCGCGGTGCCGCACTCTGGGACGAGGTGAAGGACCGCCTGCACGACAGCGGCATGGGGCTCTCGGGCGGCCAACAGCAGCGGCTGTGCATCGCCCGCGCGATCGCCGTCGAGCCCGACGTCATCCTGATGGACGAGCCGTGTTCCGCGCTCGATCCGATCGCCACCGCGAAGGTCGAGGAGCTCATCCACGAGTTGAAGAACAAGTTCACGATCGTGATCGTGACGCACAACATGCAGCAGGCCGCGCGCATTTCCGACCGCACCGCCTTCTTCTACCTCGGCAAGCTCGTCGAGTTCGCCCCCACCCAGAAGATCTTCATGAAACCCGACAACCCCCAGACGGAGTCCTACGTCGCCGGCCACTTCGGATGATGCCCGGAAGTGGCGAGCAGTGAGGAGCGGGTGGCGAGTGGACTGGTTTCGGAACGATGCGCTCCCTTCCCTCGCCGCCCGTCCCGGATCCCATTCTCGCTCTGCCACTGCCCGTCCCTCGTTTCCTTTTTTCGACTTATGCATCGCCGCTCGCTCCGCCTTTCGCCTGTCTCCGCCTGATCGCCCCCACTCCCCGCTACTCGCTACTTCCCTCCATGAAACGTTTCTTCGACACCGAGTTGGACGCCTTCCGTTCGCACCTCATCCAGATGGGCGAGAAGTCTATCGAGCAGGTTCGCGGCGCCGTCCGCGCCCTGGTCGACGCCGATGTGGAGCTGGCGCGCAAGGTGCGTGCCGGCGACGACGAGCTCGATCGGCTCGAGGTGCTGATCGACGAGGAGGGCGTGCGCTACATGTCCCTGCGCAACCCGATCGCCACCGACCTGCGGCTGGTGGTCGTCGGCATGAAGGCCGGGCACGATCTCGAGCGCGTGGGCGACGAAGCCAACGGCATCGCCAAGCGCGCCATCCGACTGGCCGCCGAGCCGCCGCTCAAACCCTATGTCGACTTGCCCCGCATGGCCGAGATCGCGCAGCAGATGCTGCGCGACGCGCTCGACTGCTTCCTCCAGCACGACAACGACAAGGCGCTGGCGGTGATCCGCCGGGATGAGGAGGTTGATGCGCTCAACAAGCAGATCTACCGCGAGCTGGCCGGCTTCATGGTGGAGAATCCCGCGACGATCTCCCGCGCCCTCGAGCTGATGTTCATCTCGAAGTCCCTCGAGCGCATCGCCGACCACGCCACGAACATCGCCGAGGAGATGGTGTACCTCGCGAAGGGCGAGGACATCCGCCACAACGACGAGTTCAAGAAGAAGGCCCCGCCGGCCCAAGGCTGAGCTCGGGGGCGGAACGTGAAACGTTCCGCTACGGGGCAGATCAGGTGCGGGGTAGCGGGACGCTTCGCGTTCCGCTGTCTGGATCGAAGCAGGGGCGCGGGAACCGTGCTGCCACGGTGGAGGTGGTGGCGGAACGCTTCGCGTTCCGTCTTGCCCGTCCTCCCGCTTCGGCCAGCGTGCGCGCATGGCCGAGGCCCAACCCCGCCGGCCCCACGATTATCTGCGACGCCTATCGCCGGAGCGCTATCGCGGTCTCGCGAATGTGCACTGGTCGATGGCGGTCGAGGCGCGGCGCACCGGCTGGCTCGACGAGCGGGCGCACGCGCTTTGGCGCGAGGTGCTGTTGCACGCGGCCTATCGCTACAGTTTGGCGGCTCCGGTCTATTGTCTGATGCCGGATCACGCGCATGTGCTGCTCGTGGGATTGTCGGCCACGAGCGACCAACGGCATGCGGTCGCGTTCCTGCGTCGCTATACCGCGTCGATGTTTGCCGCGGTGGCCGCGGCGTGGCAGAAGCAGGCTTTCGATCATGTGCTCCGGGAGGAGGAACGCGAACGGGGCGCAGTCGCGACGGTGGCCAGCTACATCCTTGCGAACCCGGTTCGCGCCGGCTTGTGCGCCGAGATGGAACAGTGGCGGTATTCGGGCTCGTTGGTCGCGGGGTGCCCTGGGCTTGATTGGCGCCGGCCCGAATTTTGGGAGCGGTTCTGGACGATCTACGGCGAAGCGATCGAACGTGATCCCACGCGGTTGGGCGGAACGTGAAACGTTCCGCTACGGGGAGTGCGCTCTGGGGTAGCGGAACGCTTCGCGTTCGGCTTTCGCCTCACAGCACGCCGCAGGCGTGCAGGAACTTGACGCTGAGGTAGCCGAGCAGGCCGGTGACGGGCAGGGTGAGGACCCACGCCCAGACGATGCGGCCGACCACGCCCCACTTCACCGCGCCGAACCGTTTCACGCTGCCCACGCCCATGATGGCCGTGGAGATGACGTGTGTGGTGGAGAGCGGGATACCAAAGTGCGAGCCGGTGAGGATGACGGCGGCGGCGCTGGTCTCGGCGGCGAAACCGTGCACGGGTTGCAGCTTCACCATCTTGTGGCCCATGGTGCGGATGATGCGCCAACCGCCACCGGCGGTGCCGGCGGCCATCGTGAGCGCGCACGAGGTGATGACCCACCAGGGGATGTCCTCGCCGGGATGATGCAGGAACGAGGCCCACGCGGGGAGGTTGTCGAACACGCCGGCGCCGGTCGCGGTCACGAGCGCGAGCGTCATGATGCCCATCGTCTTCTGGGCGTCGTTGGAGCCGTGGCTCAGGCCCATCACGGCCGCGCTGAGCAACTGGAGTTTGCCGAAGATCCCGTTCACGAACCGGGGCGTGGCCTTGCGCAGGCAGATGTAGAGCAACGCCATCACGACCGCGGCGACGGCGAAGCCGATGACGGGCGAGCTGAACATCGGGAGCACGACCTTCGGCCAGAGGCCGAGGTGCTTGCCGTCGGCGGTGACGATCTGCCAGTGGAGCACGGACCACTTGCCGCCGCTGGTCGCAAAGGCGGCGCCGCAGAGGCCGCCGATGAGCGCGTGGCTGGAACTGGACGGCAGCCCAAGCCACCAGGTGATCAGGTTCCAGATGATCGCGGCCAGCAGCGCCGCCAACACCGTCGTCTGGGTGACGGCGGTGGTATCCACCAGTCCACTGGCGATGGTCTTGGCGACACTTACGCCGATGAAGGCGCCGATGAGATTGAAGAACGCCGCCAGCGCGATGGCTTGGCGCGGCGTGAGCACGCGCGTCGAGACAACGGTGGCGATGGCGTTGGCGGCGTCGTGGAAGCCGTTGATGTACTCGAAGGCCAGCGCCGCGAGCAGCACGAGGAGGACGACCGTCATGGGGCGGGGCTCCTCAGGAGTACTTCAGGACGATCTGGAGGACGACGTTGCCGGCGTCGCGGCAGCGGTCGATGACCTTCTCGAGCATCTCGTAGAACTCGCGGACGATGACGAAGGTTTTGGCGTCGTAGGGGCCGTTGTAGAGGTCCTTGAGGAACTCGAGCATGAGTTTGTCGGCGGCGCCTTCGGCGTGCTGGAGGCGGGCATTGGCATCCTGGATCTTGTCGAGTTGGGTGCCTTTGCGCAGCTGCTTGACCATGAAGATGACGGCGTCGGCGGCTTCCTCGATGAGGGCGACCTGCTGGCGGAGCTTCTCGCAGGGCAGGGGGCCCGCGTAGATGGAGATGCGCTCGGCCACCTTGCCCACGCCTTTCGGGATGCGGTAGAGCGCCATCGAGAGCGCTTCGATGTCCTCGCGTTCGAGCGGGGTGACGAAGGTCTTGCAGAGTTCCTCGGTGATCTCGGAGGTGATGCGCTTGTCCTTGCGGCGGGTGAGGACGAACTCGGAGAGGCCCTGGCGTTTGGTGGGGTCCTCGATGTTGAGGAGGAAGCGGCCGAGCTGGGCAGTGCTGGCTTTGGCCTCTTCGGCGCTGGCTTCCAGCAGGTCGAAGAACTTTTCGTCTTTGCCGAGCAGTTTGCGGAGGGACATGGCCGCCATTTTAAGCCCCTTCGGGTGCGAAATGGAAAGCGCGTTCTTCGGGCCGAGGTGGCGTCGGCGCCGCGGGCGGGGCCGGCGGGCGAGGCGGAGCGGGATGACTGGTCGGGTCGGGGCCATCCAGTCGCGATCTCGCGGCGCTCGGACCGAGGAATGGGGGAGGGGGGGACACCGCTTCGCGGGCTGTCGATTTTCCGCGCTCCTTAACGGCGGCCATAGCTCAGTTGGTTAGGGCATTCTGCCGTACGGCAGAATGGATCTTGGGTGGGCGGGCGGAGTCGCTCGGTCTTTTTGGCGGAAGAAGGGGTTGACACCGCTTCGCGGGCTGTCGATTTTCCGCCCTCCTTTACGGCGGCCATAGCTCAGTTGGTTAGAGCACAAGATTGTGGATCTTGGGGTCGCGGGTTCAAATCCCGTTGGCCGCCCCATTTTCTCCGCGGTGGTGGGAGTGCGGGAGACTTCCATCCGGACGGCGATTGACACGGCTCGTGGCGCGAAACGTAGTTCACCCATGCCTGCGCCGAAGCCGCCGATCACCAGCCTGTTCTTCTGGCTGGCTGTATCCGCGCTCCTGTTGGCGGGTGCGCCTGTTCCGCAGCAGTCAGCTGGCGCTGCGGGCGATCGGCAGCGGCTGATGACGGCTCACGAGCTCGCGAAGGTCTTCGCCGCGCTCGATCTCGCCCAAGCTCAGGACTCCGCGCAGCTCCCGCAGGCGAGGAACGCCGATGTCGCGGAGGCCAACACTCCGGGACTCGCCGCTGTCTCCTGTTTCCCGTGTCCGTACTGGAGCGCGTTGCGCCCGGCCTGCACCGCGGCGGTGCCGCGGCTGAGCCTGGTGGGGATGATCGAGCTGCGGCTTTGAGAACGGGCGCCTGCCGGCTACGGCTCCCCGCGGTCGGCTCCAACGCGACGTACCGCGGCAAACCGCGCCTCGCCCGCGTTGTGCACCGCGCTTCGCCAGCTCTTGCGAAGCGTGTCCCGTCCAACCCGCGCAAGCGGGGCATCCCGTAGGTTTCATCCATCCTCCAATCTCCGTACTTCGATGTCCTTCGTCCTCAATTTCCTCTCCAACCTCGCCCGCCAACGCATCCTCAAGCGCTACCGGGCGCTTCTCCCCGACATCCGTCACCGCCAGCAGGCGTTGCGCGGCTCCGATCCCGCCGCGCTCACCGCCGAGTTGCGCCAGCGGCCCCAGCCGAGCCTGGTCGACGCCTGCGCCAACGTCCTCGTCGCGTGCGACCGGCTCGAGGGCCGCAGCTTCCAGATTATGGAGGAGAACGTCGTCTGGCGTATCCTGCCGTTCGACTCGCAGATCCTCGGCGGCCTCGTGCTTTTCCACAACCAGGTGGCCGAGATGGGCACCGGCGAGGGCAAGACCCTCTCCGCCGTCGTCGCCGCCTACCTGAGCTTCCTGCACAAGCGGAAGGTCCACGTCATCACCGCCAACGACTACCTCGCCCAGCGCGACTCGATCTGGATGAAGCCGGTTTTCGACGAGCTCGGCTGCACGGTCGGCCTGCTCGCGCCGAACCAGACCCCCGCGCAGCGCCAGACCGCGTACCGTTGCGATGTGCTCTACGCCACCGCCTCGGCGTTGATCTTCGATTACCTCGGCGACAACGGCCTGATCACCGCCGCCGACCAGCGCCTCCAGCAGGGGCAGGACTTCGCCATCGTCGACGAGGCCGACTCCGTGCTGATCGACGAGGCGCGCACGCCGCTCGTCATCTCCGGCCGCAAGGAATCCGACCTCTCGCTCTACACGCGGTTGCACAAGCCTGTGCTCGAGGTGCACAAGCTCCAGGCCAAGCACGTGGCCGGACTCGAGGGGGCGGTCGCCGAAGCCGTCGCCGCCGGCAACCTCGCGCACCCGGAACTCGGCCGGAACCTCTACCTCATCCGGCAGGCCGACCCGAACAACGAGCGCCTACAGCAGTGGCTGATGGAGTCGCCGATCCGTAAGCGGTTGGAGGAGTTTCAGGAGAAGACCGAGGGCAACTCGCACGCCACCGCCGGGCTCCACAACCAGGGCTACTACGCGATCAGCCAACGCGACCACTCGATCCATCTCTCCGATACATGCCAGGAGCAGTTCGCCAAGCTCCTCGGCCACTCGCTCGTCATCCCCGACCTCTCCGCGCAGATCAACCGCCTCGAACAGTCCGCCCAGTCCGACGAGGAGAAGCAGCGCCAGCGCGAGGCGCTCTCGGTCGAGATGGATACCGTGGCCAACGAACTCAACACGATCCACCAGCTCATCAAGGCCTACGCGCTCTACCGCCGCGACATCGAGTACATCGTGCGCGACGGCGCCATCGTCCTCATCGACACCAACACCGGCCGCCCGCTGCCGGGCCGGCATTTCTCCGACGGCCTACACCAGGCCGTCGAGCTCAAGGAGCGCCTGCGCATGTCGCCCGAGTCGCAGACGCTTGCCGAGACCTCCATCCAGAACTTCATCCGGCAGTACAAATTCCTCGGCGGCATGACCGGCACCGCGCGCATCGAGGCCGACGAGTTCTCCAGCACGTACAAACTCGATGTGATCCCGATCCCGCCGCACAAGAAGTGCATCCGCCGCGTGCAGCCGGATCTGCATTTCAAGAGCCTCGACGCGAAGCTGGCCCGCATCATGGCCGACATCCGGCAGGTCCACGCGTTGGGCCGGCCCATCCTCGTCGGCACCTCCTCGGTGCAGGAGTCCGAGCTGGTCAGCGCGCGGCTGAAGGCGCTCAAGCTCGAGCACAGCGTGCTCAACGCGAAGAACCACGCCAAGGAGGCCCTGATCATCGCACAGGCCGGCCGCCGCGACGCGATCACCATTGCCACCTCGATGGCCGGCCGCGGCACCGACATCAAGCTGGCCCCCGGCGTCGCCGCTCTCGGCGGTCTCCACATCATCGGCACGACTCGCCATTACCTGCGCCGCCTCGACGACCAGCTCCTCGGCCGCTGCGCCCGCCAGGGCGATCCCGGCTCGGTGCAGTTCTACCTCTCCCTCGAGGACGATCTCCTCAAGGAGGCCAAGGTGCCCGTCGCCCGCTACATGGGTTTCTTCAAGGCCGATGACGCCGGCATCCACCACCTCTTCATCAACAAGATCGTCGAGGAGGCGCAGGAGAAGTTCTCCGGCTACTTCCACGCCGCGCGGCGCCAGCTCGTCGCCTTCGACAACATCGTCTCCACCCAGCGCCAGCAGATCTTCGCCATGCGCAACGACATCGTCGACGGCGCGCTCTCGAGCGAACAGCTCCTCCGCGAGCACCTTGCCGAGATGCAGGCCGCCGGCAAGTCGTGCCTCGACTGGTTCAAGCACACCTTCCCGATCAGCTTCAAAGAGGACCCCGTCGACGCGCCCGCGCCGCTGGTGGAGCTCTACAAGGAGGCGATCGAGCAGTGCGCCACGCAGCTCGGCTTCGACAAGAAGGCCTTCGACCGGATGGTCCTGCTCGCCAACCTCGACGCGTACTGGCGCGACTACATCACCGCGTTGGGCAACCTCAAGGAGGGCGCCCAGCTCATGAGCTATGCGCAGACCGACCCGGTGAGCGACTTCGGCAACAAGTCCGCGAAGATGTTCATCCAGTTTCTGGAGCAGTACCGGAACACGGTCTTTAAGCGCGTCTTCCCCACCGTGGCGCTGCTGCGCCGGCAGCAGCCGCGGCGGCGCTGAAGCCGTGCGGATCGACGTAGGGGCGGCGTCTTGCGCCGCCCTTTGGCTGTAGCCGGCCGCGGCGAGGCCGGCTCTTCGTAGCTGGATCGCGAAGCGATTCAGCAGAGTTAGCCCCGGCTCATCCGTAGCGAAGCGCGGGCGTTTCGCCATCCCTCGCCTGGATATAGGATGCGGCCGGAGCTGAACGACTTCGTCGTCCAGCCACTTCGGCCTTCGTAGATGTAGCTGGATCGCGAAGCGATTCAGCCCTGCCTTCCAGCAGCCGGCTTCGATGAAGCCGGCGCGACTGCGCCGGGGTGCTCCGTCGGGGCCGGCGATCCCGGCAACAGGAGCCGACACGCGACGCGCAAGGTGTGACGGGCGGCGAGATCAACGCGCGGCCGCGCCCGCCACGGCGCGGAAACCCATGGCGGACCTGCTCAACTTGTCACGTATTACGTGACAAGTTCCGGGATCGGCGCGGCGAGTTGGCGGGAGCGTTTCGACGCATCGCGCGTGGCGCTCTTGCGCGCGGCGTATTGCGGGACAGTGCGGGCACGGCATAGTCTCCGCCCACGATGCATCCTTTCCGGATCGTCACGTTCAACATCGCCCATGGACGCGGCATGCTCTCGCCGTACCAGGGGCTCAACACGCACGCCTCCATCCGGCGCAACGCCCTCAAGATCGCCCGCCTGCTCGATCGCCTGAAGCCGGACGTCGTCGCGTTGCAGGAGATCGACGAGGACTCGCACTGGAACGGCCGGCTCAACCTGCTCGAGTACATCCGCGAACATGCGCACATGCCCTATGCCGTCATGGGCGTGAACAGCCAGCGGGCCGGCGACAAGCCCCTGCGCTACGGCAACGCCATCCTCTCGCGCCACCGCATCGCCGCCTGGGAGAACATCTCCTTCGAGCACTCCGAGATCGGCGGCAAGGGCTTCCTCTTCGCCGAGATCAACGCCGGCCACCACCATGTCGTCCCGCTGGTGAACCTCCACCTCGCCTTCGCCTCGCGCCGGGCGCGGCTGGCACAGGCCGCGGCGCTCTCCGAGTACCTGGGAATCAAGTACGAGCACCGCCAGGCCGATTGGATGATCCCCCCGATCCTCTGCGGCGACTTCAACAACTCCAGCCGCGGCCGCGACGCCACCGCCGCGCTCTTCGGATATTTCCAGCGCCACGGCCAGTACACCCTGCATCCGGAGGACGAGGGCACGTTCCCGGCGCCGCTGCCCAGCCGCACGCTGGACTTCGTCTTCCTGCCTCCCGCGTGCCGCCAGCCGAAGAGTGCGGTGCTGCGCTCCTACCTCTCCGACCACCGGCCGGTCCTCGTCGACTTCCGCTTGCCGGGCGCACGGTCGCATTGAACCCAAAGTCAGCAGACGAGAGAAAGAAACGAAGGTGCCAAAGGGAATCCGTACCATGGGAAATCAGTGCGCACAGCGCATTGGAGCTTTCTCTCCACTTGGCAGGTGAAGACCGATACCCGGGATCTCCTTATCCAACTCGTTCACGCTTCGTTCCCTTCGTTGCCTCCCAAGGAACTGGATTCAGCGGAGGGGACCACGGATTTCGTAGCTGGGCACGGATGACCGGAGCCAATCCGTGATAATCCGTGCAATCCGTGGTCTATGCTCGCCTTGGAGGAGGCAGATGACGGGGCGTTTCTTCCCTCCCATCCCCCGGCCCCGCCGGGTTCTTGCCTTCTGTTGGTTCCAACTGCGCTTCTCGGGTTGAGGCGGCGTGGAGGCGCGGGGCAAAAGAAAAGACCGCGCCCGTTGCGGGGCGCGGTCTCGAAGGCAAAGGATGGCGCAGGGGCTCAGAGCACGCCCTGGTCGATCATCGCGTCGGCGACCTTCGTGAAGCCGGCGATGTTGGCGCCGAGCACGTAGTTGCCGGCGGCACCGTATTCCTTGGCGGTGGTGGCGCAGTTGTTGTGGATGTTGACCATGATCGTGTGGAGACGCTGGTCGACCTCCTCGCGGCTCCAGCCCAGACGCATGGAGTTCTGCGACATCTCGAGACCGGAGGTGGCGACACCGCCGGCGTTGGCGGCCTTGCCCGGGCCGTAGAGGATCTTGGCGCCGAGGTAGGCCTCGATGGCCTCCGGGGTGGAGGGCATGTTGGCGCCTTCGGAGACGAGCTTGCAGCCGTTCTTGATGAGCGTCTTGGCCTCGTCGCCGGTGACCTCGTTCTGGGTCGCGCTCGGGAAGGCGCAGTCGCACTGCACGCCCCACGGACGCTGGCCGTCGAGGTACTGGGCGCCGAACTTGTCGGCGTATTCCTTGATGCGGCCACGCTTGACGTTCTTGAGCTCCATCACGAACGCGAGCTTCTCGGCGTTGATGCCGGCTGGATCGTAGATGGAACCGTTGGAGTCGGAGAGGGTGACGACCTTGGCGCCGAGTTCGTTGAGCTTCTGGACGGTGTACTGGGCGACGTTGCCGGAGCCGGACACCGCGCAGACCTTGCCCTTGAAGTCTTCGCCGCGGGTCTTGAGCATCTCCTGCGCGAAGTAGACGTTGCCGAAGCCGGTGGCTTCCGGACGGATGAGCGATCCGCCCCACTTCAGGCCCTTGCCGGTGAGCACGCCGGTGAACTCGTTGCGCACGCGCTTGTACTGGCCGAACATGTACCCGATCTCGCGGCCGCCCACGCCGATGTCGCCGGCGGGCACGTCGCAGTCGGCGCCGATGTGCTTGGACAGCTCGAGCATGAAGCTCTGGCAGAAACGCATGACCTCCGCGTCGCTCTTGCCCTTGGGATCGAAGTCGGAGCCGCCCTTGCCGCCGCCCATCGGCAGCGTGGTCAGCGAGTTCTTGAAGATCTGCTCGAAGCCGAGGAACTTGAGGATGCCGATGTTGACGGAGGGGTGGAAGCGCAGGCCGCCCTTGTAGGGCCCGATGGCGCTGTTGAACTGAACACGGAAGCCCCGGTTGACCTGCACGCGGCCCTTGTCGTCGGTCCAGGCCACGCGGAACATGATCTGGCGCTCCGGCTCGACGACGCGCTCGAGGATGCGGTTGTCCTTGTACTTCTTGTTGCGCTCGATGACGGGCGCGAGCGTTTCGAGCACTTCACGTGCGGCTTGGAGGAACTCCGGCTCGCCGGCGTTGCGGCGGGCCATGACTTCGAGGACTTCAGCGATGTATTCGTTCATGGTGTTGAGTAGAGCGTATCTCTCATTTGCCATGATCCAGAGCGCTGGATCTTAGACTGCGGAGTTGGTTGTGCAGTGCGTTCCGGTCATGGCAGGGGTCGACGCTCGCGGAACGAAAAACCGGCAACAAGGGAAAAATGAGTCGGATTCATGGCTGCGCCTGCCGGTTCGTTCGGCGCCGCGGCGGGCGGTGGTGCTCAACGCCCGGCCGGCGCCACGACCCGAAGCTGCCAGCGGCCGGCCCGCCGGCGTACGTGGACGGGATGGCCGAACGCAGCGGTCAGTTTGGCGGTGGTGAGGGTGCGGCCGAGCGGCCCGGCGGCGAGCACGGCACCGCTCCGCAACAGCAGCGCGTGCGTGAAACCGGGCACGATCTCCTCGACATGGTGGGTCACCAGCACGAGTCCGGGCCCGCGGCGGGCGCGGGCGATTCGGGCGAGACTAGCCAGGAACGACTCCCGCGCCACGGGATCGAGGCCGGCGCAGGGTTCGTCGAGAATGAGCAGCCGCGGATGCGCCATCTGGGCGCGGGCGAGCAGTGTGCGCTGACGTTCACCTTCGGAGAGTTGTTGCCACGGGCGGTCGGCGATGGCGGCCAACCCGTCCTGCCGGAGCAGCCGATGTGCGCGGCGGCGGGCGAGGGAGGGGAAGCGTCCCCAGGGGTTGATCATCGCGCGGTAGCCGCCGAGCACGGTCTCGAAGGCCGTGGTATCCGGATCGATCAGCCGCTGCATGCCAGCGCCGACGAGCCCGATGTGCTCGCGCAGTTCGCGCCAGTCGCTGCGGCCGAAGTGGCGGCCGAGCACCTCGATCTCGCCGCCGGAGGGCGTGAGGTAGCCGGTGAGCGCGGCGAGCAGCGAGCTCTTGCCCGCGCCGTTGGGGCCGAGGATCACCCAGTGCTCACCGCGACGCACGGTCCAGTCGAGTCCGGTGAGGATGGTTGTGCGGCCGCGCGCGACGCGTAGGCCGCGCAGATCGAGCAGGGGACGGGCGGGGCGGGAGAGACGTGTGCTCACGAGGCGAAAAACGGGTTGTGCGCGAGTTCCTCACCAACGGTTGTCAACGGGCCGTGGCCGCACGCGACCACCGTGGCCGGAGGCAGGCGCAGGATTTTCTCGAGGTTGTTGCTCCACGCGTCCTCGTACGACTCCATGCCGCCGCCCATCGAGGAGGCGAAGAGCGAGTCGCCGACGATGACCAGCGGGTGCGCGAGACCCTCGATCACGTAGCTGGCGCCGCCGCGGGAGTGTCCCCAGGTCGAGAGCGTGTGCAGGCGCAGCGCTCCGAGTTCGAATACGTGGCCCTCGGCAAAGGGGCGCGCGCCGACGATGGTCTCCCGCTCCGAGGTCCAAACCGGCACCGGGTGGTCGCGCAGAATCGAGACGAGGTCCGCGATGTGGTCGCGATGCGTGTGGGTGAGCAACACGGCCTCGAGCTGGAGCGCGCGCTCGCGGATGGTGGCGAGCAGGGGCGCGGCACTGGCACCGGTATCGAACGCAAAGGCACGCCGTGTTGCCGGGTCCCAGACCAGGTAGGCGTTCACGGTCATGTCCTCGAACGCCGTGGTGAGCATCGCGAAGCCGTCCGGGAAGTGGACCGGTGCCGGATACCAGGCGCGGTGGGCCAGTGCGACCAGCGCCTCGGCGCCGAGCCGCAGGGGCGCGGCGATGGCGCGCAAGGTGGTCTCGTCGCCCTGATTCTTGCGCGCGGCCTGCACGGCCTCCGGGTCGACGCCGGCCAGCCGGCCCAGCGCGGTGTCGCCGAGATTGGCGCCACGCATGGCCTTGGCGATCACATCGCCGGCGTTGTCTTCGAGTGGGAGCGGAACCATTCCGGCAAGAAACGGCGAAATGGCGCGCGATGCCAGCGCGAAGCCCGGCGCACGGCGATGGGGCCGTTGTGCGGAATGATTTCAGGTTTGGCGAAAGTCGGCCGATAGCACGGGGACCACGCGCCGGACGGTCGTTGGGACGTATGAACCGGTGCACACCCCGATGCCAATCGCCTGCACAATTGAAGGACGGATCATTCACGTTTTCTGGAGCGGAATGATCGCCAAGGATGATCTTGAGACCCTCGCGAAGGAGATCCCTCGGATCGGTCGGGACCTCGGCTTCGCGCCCGATGTGCTGCACACTTTCGAGGGGGCCACGGGGCTGAACTTCGAACCGGCGGCCGCCTACCAGTACGCCCTCCAGCAGAAGCAGGTCGCGATCCCCGAAGCGGTTCGCGCCGCCATGGTGGTTGCGACCAAGGAGGCCGAATACCTGTCCACCGTCTTCAAGACGCTGAACCGCAGACCGAACCTCGAGATGAAAGTATTCTTCGACGAGACCAGCGCGCGACGCTGGCTGGCGCGGGAGTAGGGCTGTAGGTGCCTCGCGGCCCGACGGACGGCAGAGGCCGGACGACAGAAGGAAACGAAGAGAACGAAGGCGGAATGGTCGGGAATGAGGAACTCGGCCAGCGTGGCGTCGGCGTCTTGCGTGGTGAGTGGATCGGCTCGCGCAACGACGCGGAGAACTGCAGTCGCATGACTGACGACGGATGACTGACGACGGGTGACCGAGGACTCTTCCGATTATCGAGTCCCGCATCCTGGGCGGATCTGTGCAGTCCCGCGGCGTAGCGTAAGCCCCAAGGCTTTCGTCCGGGGCGAATGGTCGAAGCTCCGGCGAACTTCGCTGGCGCAAGCGTCAGCCGATCACGCACGGATCAGTATTGGAGTCCCTGCTCCGCGAAGCGGGCGCCTCGCCGGTGCCGCGGAACCGCGCGAGCGCCCGGCCAGCACCTGACAAATCCCGGGAAACTTCTGACAAAGTCTTGCACCGGTCTGACAACTCGGACGGGCGGAAGCGGTAGGCTTGGGGAGTTCGATACAACTCAACCCAACTCTCCTCCCGCCCATGAAACTCTTCGTTTCTTCTGCCGCCCGCCAAACCGGCCGGGTGTCTCGGCAAACGCGCTGCTGGTTGGTGGCCGGCCTCGGCTTGCTCGCCGCGGCGTCGCTCACTCACGCGCAGCGCATGGTCGTGGCCGACGCCTCGGCCTCGCCGGTCGTCGTCGAGCGCGCTTCGGTCGCCAGTGAGGTCACCGGGCGTTACGCGGTGACGACGTTCGATCTCGTCTTCCACAACCCGAACAACCGGCCGCTGGAGGGGACGTTCGAATTCCCGCTGCTTGACGGCCAGAGCGTGATCCGGTTCGCGCTCGATATCGACGGGCACCTGCGCGAGGCGATGCCGGTGGAGAAGGAGAAGGGGCGCGCCGCCTTCGAGGAGATCGCGCGGCGCGGCGTCGATCCCGGGCTGCTGGAGAAGACGGCGGGCAACAACTACCGGGCGCGGATCTTCCCGCTGCCCGCGCAGGGCCGCCGGCACATCGTGATCGCCTACCAGGAGGAACTCGCGCGCGACGCCGGCGGTGTCGCCAATCACCGGATTCCGCTGAACTTCGCCGACAAGCTGGCCCGCCTCGACCTCGCCGTCGCGGTGCGCACCGGCAGCACCGAGCCCGCGGCGGTCTCGTCCACGCTGCCCTTCGCGTTGCCGAAGTGGGATGCGGAGCGGACGCTGCGTCTGCGGAAGGAGGCCACGGCGGCGCAGGGCGTGATCGAGCTCACCCTTCCGCCGGTCGCCGGACCGGCGGTACTGACTGAGAAACGCGATGGACGGGAATATTTCAGCGCCGAGGTGACATTGCCGGACTTTCCGGAGGCGGCGCGTCCGGCGCCGAAGGTAGTGGGTCTCCTCTGGGATGCTTCGAGCTCGGGGCGGGGGCGCGACCACGCGAAGGAGTTCGCGTTTCTCGACGCGTGGTTCCGGCTCGTGCCGGACGTCGAGGTGCGCCTGGTGTGCGTGCGCGACGCCGCCGAGATCGCGGCCGATTTCGGCGTGCGCGGTGGCGACTGGACGGCGCTGCGGCAAGTGCTCGAGAAGGTTGTCTACGACGGCGCGAGCTCGCTCGACGGCGTGAAGCGCGACCGGGCCGTGGACGAGTGGCTGCTGTTTTCCGACGGCTTGTTCAACTACGGCGCCACCGAACCCCGTTCGCAGATCGCGGCGTTGAAGGCGCCGGTGCATGCGGTGCTGGCGAGCGCGGCGGCGGATGTCGCGGGCCTGAAGGCGTTGAGTGCCGGCCAAGGTGGTGTGCTCGCGAACCTCACCACTGTTGAGCCCGAGGCGGCGGCGCAGGCGGTCCGCGCGTTGCCGCTGCAGGTGTGGGAGGTCGCGCGCGATCCGCAGGCGGTGGCGCAGGTGTTTCCGGAAGCGGGAGCGGTATTGGCGAACCGGTATCTGACCGTGACCGGGTTGCTGCGGAGCGAGCAGGCCGCGGTGCGGCTGCGGATCGGCCGGAACGAGCGCGAGGCGCGCGAGGTTGAGGTCGTGGTGCGGTCCGGTGAGGGTGCCGGCACGCTGGCGGCACGCGCCTGGGCCGCGGCGAAGATCGACGCGCTCTCGCTCGATGCCGAGCGCAACCGCGACGACATCCGCCGGACCAGCCGGGAGTTCGGTATCGTGACAGCGGACACCTCTCTGATCGTGCTCGAGACGGTCGCAGACTACCTGCAGTTCGATATCGCGCCGCCGGAGGAGCTGCGCTCGGAGTGGAAGGCGCTGCGCCGGGAGCGCGAGGGCGAGTCCCGCAAGGAGCGCGATGAACACCTCGACGGTGTCGCGGCGCAGTTCAAGGAACGGGTGAAATGGTGGGAGAAGAAGCCGGTGAAGAAGAAACACGTCGAGCGCACGAACCGCGCTCCGGTCGCAGTGGCGCAAGCCTCGGCCCCGGCAACTCCCGTTGTCGCTCCTGCGGTAGTCGATGCTTCGGCTCCGGTCCAAGCTCCGGCTGTGGTGCCGCAAAGCGTGCGGGCCGCGACGACCGACGCCGCGCTATCCGCGGCGCCGGCGTCGGCATCCCCTGTGGCCTCTGCCGGCGAGGAGGAAGTGATTGTGCTCAGTCCGTTCGAAGTCACTGCCGAGCCGAGCACTGGCTACGCCGCGGTGACGACGTTGGCGGGAACTCGCGTCCGTACCACGCTGCGCGATATCGGCTCGGCGATTTCGGTGGTGACCCCCGCGCTTCTCCGTGACGTTGGTGCGACGGACAATCGGAGCCTCATGCAGTACACGACGAACACGGAGGTCGCTGGCGTGCGGGGCAACTTTTCTGGGACGGCGGCGCGTGGTGATGCCGCGCAGAGGACGATCACGCTTCAATCATGGACGGCGAACGCCGGTTATCTCGATCATCTGCGCCGGGCGACGGCGGGCGAGCGGTACGCGGTCTACCTCGAGGAGCGGGCGGACCACTGGCGCGACGTGGGCTTCTATCTCGACGTCGGCGGCTTCTTCCTCGAGGTGGGCGAGAAAGCGCTGGGCTTGCGCGTGCTCTCCAATCTGGCGGAGCTGCAGCTCGAGGATGCCGCGTTGCTGCGTGTGCTCGGCCACCGGCTGTTGCAGGCGGGGCGGCCTGAATTGGCGCGACCGCTCTTCGAGCGCGTGCTCAAGATCCGCGGCGAAGAACCGCAGAGCCGACGCGACCTCGCGCTCGCCTGTGTGGCGTTGAAGGATTTCCAGCGCGCCATCGATCTGCTCTGGGAGGTGGTGGAGAAACCGTGGCACAACCGTTTCCCCGGGATCGAGCTGCTCGCGCTCGGCGAGTTGAACGCGATCGCGGACACCTGCGGCGAGCGCGTCGATCTCTCGACGGTCGACGCGCGGCTGCGGCAGGCGTTGCCGGTAGGCTTGCGCGTGGTGCTGACCTGGGATGCCGACAACTGCGACATCGACCTGTGGGTCGACGACCCGGTGGGCGAGCGGGCGATCTACAGCAACCGGAACACCGCGCAGGGCGGTTTTCTATCCTGTGATTTCACGCAGGGGTACGGCCCGGAGGAGTTTCTGCTGCGTCGACCGGCCCCGGGACGATACACGGTGCGGATCAACTACTATGGCGACCAGCGCACCACCGCGCGCGGTCCGGTGACGGCGCAGGTGCGCCTCATCACCGGCTACGGCACCCCCGCGCAGAAGGTGCAGACGACGACGGTCCAGCTCGGCGCCGAGTCGCGGAGCCTCGAGATCGGGAGCATCGAGATCCCGGAGTGAATCTTGGGTCGGTTGGAGGAACGGGCGGGCGCGGTCGCAAGGCCGCGCCCGCTTTGCGTACGAGGCGAAGCACGAGGAGTGGAACGGACGGTTCTCGGTAGCCGGTGAGCGGTGACCGGTGGATGCGGAGTCGCTGGACCGTGGCCCGGTGCTTCAGCCCGGGCCGGCGGATACGGGATGAAGCGCTGGCGGCGACGGAGCCCGGGGCGGTGCGACGAGGCTTGCGCGGCGGACGGGGTCGAGCGGCGGGGGCTGAAGCACACCGCCACAAACGGCCCCGCGCGGCGCCTGACAAAGCCCGGGAAACTTCTGACAAAGTCTTACTTGGTGGTGACAACTCGGCGAGGCAGAGGCGGTAGACTGGAAAAGTCACAACCAACCCAGTATCAAAACCCCCGCCGATGAAAAATCGCCCTGCCTTCTCCATCCTCAATTCTTCCACGACGAACGATGTGCCCACCACCAGTATCCTTGCCCGTCTCGGGACGCTTTGCGTGGGGAGTGCGGTGGTATTGCTGCTTCTCGCCACAGGCTGCGCCTCTATCGGCTCGAGGGGCGCGGGACGCGTCGGCGTCGAGGAACGGGACGCCGCGGCGAATCCGAACTATCCGTTCTCGGAGGTTGAGGGCGTCTACGACGCGGTGCTCGCGGGGATGACCGAGAAGTACTTCTCGGCGTATCCCGAGCTGGATAGGGAGCACACGCAGGCGTTGCAGGCCTTCATCCGCGCTGAGTACCCCAAGGATCGTTTCGTCCAGTTGATGGTGCGCGACGAGTATCGCCCAGTCCTCGAGCGCGGGCGTGATGAGCCGACGTTTCGACAGGACAAAAAGTTCCAGGACGCATTCACCATCCTGATCAACGTTTCGGTACCGATGGCGAAGATGATTATCGGTGGAAAGCGGGGAATCTACGTGGCGAAATTCGTCGAGAAGAACCCGGTCAAAGTGGAACTCTTCAGCATGGTGCGATCGGAGGCGGACTGCGAATTCGTGTCGTGGGTGTCGGGCGAGGTGACGGCGGACACGAGCACACTCGAACTCGGAGCGGAACACCCTGTGAAACCCGGGGATCGGGTGTTCGAGTTTTGCTCGCCCGAGGAGACATGGCAGGGTCTCTGCGGCCGCAGCGGCTTCATCATTGTGCGCGATGGCAAGATCGTCGACGTGGCGGTTACGATGATGAATTGAGTCGGCAGGGTTTGGCGTGACTTGTCGGACACAGATGTCCTTGCTGGCCGCCATGCAGGAGCCGCGAACTTTGCTTCAGGAGGTGTCCCCGGATGGAAACCTCGAGGTGGCCGTCGATCAAGATGCACGGGTCGTGCACCTGTATCTTCGCGCCACTCGCAACGAGCAGTTTGGACTCAAGTCCTGCTGGGTTCGGAACCTTGCTCACGCGCCCGAAGAGCTGGATGTGCAGGCGATGCGTACGGGCCAACCGCCGCTTTTGCCTCGACGTTTCTGCGTTTATCCAGAGGGGCAGCCACCGCTTGAGGCGGATGCACTGGAGGTCGTCTGGTTACCTGAGGGGGATGGTGTCGCACTGTTTGAGAACGGCGAGTTGCTGGCAGTGATCCCCGGTTGGAGCGGGGCGGGTGGTTTCAACGGCTATGCCCGGGATTGCCGCGGCGAGAGTCCCTTGTGTTGGGAACTTGGGCCCGAGAATGTGATGTGCCGCCGGGTGGATGCAGCACGTCGTTTCTGGGCGGAGTGGGAACAGCCGGAGTCGCCGTGGCTGCGCGCGCAGGATTGCATCATGGCGGCATATGCGGGTGTCATCGGGCAGCACTCCCGGTACTTCGCGATCGACGGGGGGGCTTGGCCACCGCGGGGATTGGCGCTCTACGAGTGCGGCGAGCGGGTCTATCTCCTGACGGTCGGTCTTTCCCTCAGGCCTCAACCGGTCGTTGAAATGTACACGGATAAACCGGAGGAGGTGCGTCGGATCGAGTTGGCGGCGTGTTTCCACCGCAGCGTGCCCATGGCCGTCGTGGAAGATTTCGGCTCGTATCTGAGTGGCATCGCGGCGCTTCCGTGGCAGCAGATTACTTTCTTGGGGGATGGCCATACGGTCGGCTGCGATGTTTTCAGCGAAGCGGAGAAGTTGCGGTCGTTATCAGCCGTACTTTTGGCCAAGCAGGCACAAGGAGCGCCTGCTCTCGTCTTGCCGGACGTCGGCTGTGATCGTGTTGCGCTGCTTTGGTGTATCCCCATCACCGACAGGGAGCGGACTTTGGCGGAGAACTCGGGAAGCCGCGCTTTGGTCTCACGTTTCTCGACGGGACTTCCCCCAGTGGTGGGGCAACCGCGCAGTCCGGTCGCGTGATGTTTGATCGCCGCGGAGGCGAGTCGGTTGCTCGGGATCCGTTGGCTGTGGAGCTCCTGACATTTCCCGGGAAACTTCTGACAAAGTCTTGCACCGGTCTGACAACTCGGGCGGGCGGAAGTGATAGGGTTGACGGCGTCGGATCCAGAAAAACACTCCAAACCTCCTATCCCGTCCCATGAACAACACTCCGCTTTCTTCCTTCGTCTCTCGCCGCGCCCCGGCTGCCGGTGAGCTCGTCTCCGCGGCTGCGACGCTGCCACCGAACCCGGCGCGCCCGGCTGCGGCCCGCCATCGCCGCCAAACGCTCACGCCATGGCTGGTCGTGCCGCTGCTCGCGCTTTGCGGCGTGACTGGCGTGATCGGGCAGGACTCTGCCCCCGATCAAGGAGAGGCGGAGGAAGCGGTGGTGCTAAGTCCGTTCGAAGTGACCTCGGTCAATGACCGGGGCTACGTGGCCACGAGTACATTGGCCGGGACCAGGATCGTTGCGGCGGCGAATGCAACCGCCCAACCGATGCCCTCTGTCCCGATCACGCTCATCCGCCGGGCGGATGCGGTGATCATCGAGTTCGCGCTCTCGAACTCGGCGGACAAGCAGGACCAGCGCAACAAGGAGCTGACCGACTCCGTCGACGCGCTCGCGGCGAAGATCAAGGAGACGCCGGGCCTGCGCTTCGAGAATCGCGAGGTGCAGCTCATGAGCGGCAACCGCTCGCGTTCGCTCGTCGGCAAGGGTGGCGTGGTGACGTCGTTCGCCAACTTCGCAGTGTTCGCGGAACTCGGCGACGACGCGCGGCTCTACGAGCGCGTGAAACAGGTGCGGGCGCTCGTCTCGGCGGCGAAACTCGTCGGCGGCACGAAGGTGATCGATGGCCCGGTCGCGCTCTACCTGAAGCGTCCGAACGATCTGCGAAAGGAGCTGCTCGCGAAGATCTTCGATGATCTCGAGACCGTGAAGAAGGGGCTGGGCGAAAACATGGAGGTGCTCGTCACCGGTCTGAACGGGCCGATCCGGTTGCGCAGTTGCTCGGAGCGCGAGGTCGAGCTGTGGATCGACTACGGCTTCACGTTCCGCTCGGTCTATGAACTCAAGGTGCGCGAGCGCGAGGCCCAGGCGCGCGAACTCGAGGCGCGGAAGGCGGCGAAGAGCTGAGGTCGGAATGGGAGCATGGCGTGGCCAGGGCTCCGCCGTGGCCCGGTGCTTCAGCCCGGGCTGGCGGATACGGGATGACGCGCCGGCGGCGACGGAGCCGGGGGCGGTGCGACGGCGCTTGCGCGGCGGACGGGGCCGAGAGGCGGGGGCTGAAGCACCCCGCCACGGGGCGGCGGCTCGGGGTCGCGGGCAGGAAAGCTCGCGGACTCAGCCCACCACGTACTGCCACTGGTTCTCGCGGGCCGCGCGGGCGGCTTTGAGCGCGCCGATCGCGCAGTAGCGCTGGTAGTCGGGGCCGGCGAGGCGGACCTTCGGCGCCTCGTAGCCGTCGGCCGCGAAGCGGGCCTGCAGCTCCGTATCGATGCCGCGAATCTGACTGCCGCCGCCGGTGACGACGATGTTCTGCAGCAGGCGCACGACGGAGTGGTTCGGTACCCGGGCGATGAGGCGCTTGGCGGAGTCGAAGACGCGGTCGACGAGCTGGTTGCAGGCGTGGCCGATCACCTCGCCGAGCTCGAGGGTGCGGGCCTTGCCGCCGAGCACGATCCGCACATCGATCGGCTTGCGGATGGCGCCGCAGTAGGCGTGGGCCTCCTTGATCTGGCGCACCGAGAGCGCGTCGAGTTTGCAGTCCGGATAGAGCTGGCTGATCGCGTCGTGGAGAAGCTGATCCACGGCGTCGCCGGCGAAGTTGAAGCTCACCTGGTCGTCGGCGGTGGGGAAGTAGCCCTGCACGAGGCAGAGGTCGGTGGTGCCGGCGCCGATGTCGACGATGAGCGAGTTGCTCACCGGGTCGACGTACTGCGCCTGCCCGAGGCGGGTGTCCTCGCGCACGCCGATGGCGGCCAGGAACGGCTCGGGGATTAGCAGCACGCGCTCGAACGCGCCCACGACGCTGCGGCGGATCTGCTCGCGCGCCTCGGGCTCGGCGTTGGCCGGCACGCCGACGACCGCGCGCACCTCCGCCTGGCCGGTGGGATCGACGAGCGAGCGCAGGTGGCGGAGCAGGTCGCGGGCGGCGCGGGCGTCGTGGATCACGCCGTGGCGCAACGGGGCGACCAAGTCGACATGGAGCGCGCAGCGGACGGCGTCGTCGCCGAAGAGCGTGTCGGCGTTGCCGGGCACGATGCCGTTGATGATGCCGGGTTTCACGTAGCCGACGGTGCTTGGCAGGACCTTGCCGACGGCGATGTCGGTGGAGTCGGGGGCGCCGGCGATGAGGCAGCACTTGTTGGTGCCGAGGTCGAGGCCGACGAGGATGGTCTTGCTCTGCACGCGGCGCGCGGCGGGCGCGTTTTGCGGGATCGAGGCGACGGGCGCGGGAGGCGGGGCGGACGGGATGGCGGAACTCATGGTCTGTGTATTAGTTGTTTGGTGGTCCCGGGCCTCGCGAGTGGGGAGCGCTTCCGCTCCGGGGAAATGAAGATCAGGGAGAGGGCGGCCGCGGGCGTCGCTCCTGGGCGAGCATCGCGTCGAGCAGATCGGCCAGCACGGGGGTGTCCGTGGCGGGCGGCGGAAAGGCGAGCGCCGGTGTGGGCGCTGCGTCGGTGTGGGGCACGGACAGTGGGGTGGCGGGCGGCTGCCGCTGCGCCAGCAGTTCGCAGAGCAGCGTCGCGAGCGCAAAGGCGCCCTCGTCCTCGGCGCGCCAGCGCAGGACGAGTGCGGCGGCGTCCGCGATTCCGAGGCTGGCCAGCCGCGCTTGCGCGGCCGCGAGTTCGCCCTCGAGTTCCTCGCGGGACTCCGCCACCCGCCCGACGGCGCGCAGCCGCTCCGTGCGAAACACGGCGGCGCGCACCTCGCGGCGCACCTGCAGTTCCTCCTCGGAGTTCATCTGGGTTTGCGCGCTGGGACAGAGCAACCGGCGGCTTGTTCGAAAAAAGATCTGTCAACAAAGGCGCCGTCCGCGGGAGAACGGTGGGCGGTGACCGGTTGCCGGTTGCCGGTAGACGGTAGACGGTTGCCGGTAGACGGTTGCCGGTAGCCGGTGGACGGTTGGCGGTGGACGGTGGGCCGTGGGCAGGCGGGGCGGACCGAGGCGGTAGCGGGCGACAAGGCCTATCGATCCTCGCATAATAGACTGACCGAGGGGGGCCGCGTTGCCCCCAACGCGGGCCCGGGCGTGAGCCGCCGCGGACAGCGTTCGTCTCCGAATGATCGGAGTTCCGTTGCAGACCGAGTCCTTGACCCGCTTGAGGGCCAGCGGGTCCACATGCAAGCGTCCGGCTATCACGCAAGGTTCAATAAGTGACAGGCGGCGGAGGGGGCGCGGTGCGTGCTGCGCGGGCTTGCGCGGGCGCGGCTTCTGCCAAGCGTGGGCGGCCATGACTCCGACCACCGCTTCCGCCTCCGCTCCCGGTGGGGGCGTGGAACCGGGCGTGGAGCCCGAGGCGGGCGCGGTCCTGCGCGCGTGGTGGCGGATCGGAGTCGCGGCGGTGGTGGCCGGGCAGAGCATGGTCTTCAGCCTGGCCGCGAACCTCACGCCACCGGAGGGCGCCGCGTATTGGATGGTCCATGGCGGCTTGATCGCGGCCGCGCTGGGCGTGTGCGCGCTGCTGCTGCCGCCGCTGCTGCGCGAGGCGTGGGCGACGGCGCGGGCGCGCCGGATCGCGGTGGACCAGTTGTTTCTGGTGACGCTGGCCGGGTCGTTCGGCGCCTCGCTCACGGCCACGTTCACCCGGCACGGTGCGGTGTATTACGAGGTGATCTCGATCCTGCTGGCCGTCTATGCCGCGGGGAAGACTCTCGGAGCCCGCTCGCGCTCGCGGGCGTTGCGGGCGGTCGACGAGACCCGCGAACGCTACGACTTCGCCGAGGACTGCGCAGGCGCGCGGGTGGCGGTGGCGGCGCTCACGCCCGGCGCGCGGGTGCGGGTGCGCCCGGGCGGGGCGATCGCCGTCGACGGCATCGTGCGGCGCGGCTGCAGCTTCGTGCAGGAGACGGCGATGACCGGCGAGTGGCGGCCGCTGGCGCGCGGGCCGGGTGAGCTCGTCTTCGCCGGCACCCATGCGATCGACGGGGAGTTCGAGATCGAGGTGACGGCCGCGGCGGGCGAGCGCCGGCTCGACGCGGTGCTCGCCGCGGTGGCGGCGGCGCGGCTGGCGCCCTCCACTTTGCAGCGGCAGGCGGACCGGTTGGCCGCGGCTTTCCTGCCGCTGGTGTTGCTGGTGAGCGCGGCAACGTGCGCGTTCTGGACCTGGCGCGAGGGCTGGACGACCGGGCTGTTCAACAGCATGGCGGTCCTGCTGGTGGCGTGCCCGTGCGCGCTGGGGCTGGCGACGCCGCTGGCGGTCTGGCACGGGTTGGTGCGGTTGGCCGAGCTTGGCCTGGTGGCGCGCACCGGCGACGTGATCGACGGACTCGCGCGGGCCGAGCACGTGTTTCTCGACAAGACCGGCACCCTGTCGACCGAGCGGCTGGTTGTCGCGGAATGGCGGATTCGCCGGGAGTGGACGGCGCGCGCGGTGTGGCTGCGTTCCGCGGTGGCGGAGGCTGAGCGAGGCCTGGAGCATCCGGTGGCGCGGGCCTTGGCGGACTGCCGCGCCGAGGGTGCGCCGGTCGTGTCGGTCGCGGAGGTGCGGCTGGAACCGGGCTGCGGCGTCGCCGCGCGGGTGGACGGTTGCGAGCTCCGGATCGGCGCGCCGACGTGGACTGGGCTCGCTGCCGCGACCGACGGCGGACGGACGGTGGGCGTGAGTGTCGACGGAGCGCCGGCGGCGCTTGTGGTTTTGGGCGAGGAGTGGCGCGAGGGCGCGGCGGCGGTGTGCGGGGAGCTGTGCGCGCTCGGCCTCGCGACGGAGATTCTCACGGGCGACACCACGGAGCCGACGGGAGACTTCGCCGACACGACCTGGCGCGGCGGCCTGCGACCGGAGGAGAAACGGGCACGGGTGGAAGCGCTGCGGCAGGAGGGAAAGGTGACGTTGTTTCTCGGCGACGGGATCAACGATGCGGCGGCGCTGGGGGCGGCGGATGTGGCGATCGCGATGAGCGGCGGCGCGGCGTTGGCCCGGGCGGCGGCCCCGGCGGTTTTTCTCGGCAACGATCTGCGGTTTCTGCCGGCGGCGATCCGGGAGGCGCGGCGGGTTCGCGCCGGGGTGGCGGGGAACCTGCGGTTCGCGGCGGCCTACAATCTCCTCGGGATGGCGCTGGCCGCGGCGGGCCTGCTGCACCCGATCGTGGCGGCGCTGCTGATGCTCGGCTCCAGTGTGGTCGTGTCGGCCCGGGCGCTGCGGCGTGGCAAGTAGGCGGTCGCGGGCGGCGGATCAAAAACCCGTGAGTTGGCCGGGGTGGGCGAGTTCGCGCTTTGCGGCCGACGCAACCGGTGGAGAATCCGGCGCGTTCTTTGCCCGTGCCTCCGATGCACGGCAGGAGTTCAAACCCGGCCCCCGAACACCTGTCCATCATGTTATCCTCACGTATCCGGTCAGCGGCGGCGTTCCTGTTCGGGACGCTGGGCTTTTTCGCAACCCAGGCCAGCGGTCAGGGCATCATCGCCGACCACACCCGGACCAATCTCAACGCGGTGCCGGCGGCGGCGATCCAGCAGGCGAAACAGACGCTGCACATCGCCTACGGGCACACCTCGCACGGCAGCCAGATCTCGGACGGCATGGACGGCCTGGTCGCGTTCATGAACGCGAAGCAGGCCGACGCGTTTCCCGACAATCTCTTCACGTTCAACAACGGCGGCACCGGGGGCGCGCTCGACTACCGCGACTTCTACGGGAATTTCGGCGGGTCCTCCGCCTCCGACCTCGGCAACCCGAACCGCACCGCCTGGGCCGCCGCCACACGGACGTACCTGCAGGCGCACCCCGAGGTGAACGTGATCATGTGGTCGTGGTGCGGCCAAGTCGACGGCACGCAGGCCGAGATCCAGCAATACCTCACGCTCATGAGCGGGCTCGAGACCGAGTTCCCTGCGGTGCGCTTCGTCTACATGACCGGCCACCTCAACGGCGGCGGCGCGACCGGCAACGTGAACGTGCGCAACAACCAGATCCGCGACTTCTGCCGCACCAACAACAAGGTGCTCTTCGACTTCGCCGACATCGAGAGCTACGACCCCGATGGGCTCGTGAACTACATGGAGCTCATGGCTACCGACGCCTGCGACTACGTGCTCAACGGCCAGTCGCGCAACTGGGCGACCGCGTGGCAGAACTCCCACGTGCAGAACACCGACTGGTACGATTGCGGCTCGGCGCATTCGCAGCCGCTCAACGCCAACCGCAAAGCCTACGCGATCTGGTGGCTCTTCGCCCGCCTCGCCGGCTGGACGCCGGTGACCGACACCACGCCGCCCTCGAATCCCTCCGCGCTCCGGGCGCCGACGGTCGCCTACAACCGGGTCGAGCTTTCCTGGACCGGATCGAGCGATGCGGAGTCCGGTGTCTCCGGCTACCGGATCTACCGCAACGGCACGCTGCGCTCCTTCGTGGGCGGCACGACGTTTGCCGACACGACCGTCGCCGCCGCGACCACCTACACCTACACGGTGCGCGCGGTGAACGGCTCGCTGCTCGAGTCGGGCGACAGCAACAGCCTGCCGGTGACCACTCCGGCGGCGGTCGATACCCAGGCGCCCACCGCCCCGGGCAACCTCCGCACCGACTCGGTCACGACCACCGCGGTGGCGCTGCGCTGGAACGCCTCGACCGACAACGTCGGCGTGACCTCCTACCGGATCTACCGCGGGGCGGCGCAAATCGGGACCGCGACCGGAGTGACCTATAGCGATTCCGGCCTCACGCAGGCGACCAGCTACTCCTATCGCGTCACCGCGCTCGACGCGGCGGGCAACGAGTCGAACCCCTCGAGCACGCTCGATGTGACGACCGTCGATCCGGGCGATACCACCGCGCCCACGATTCCCACCGGGCTGCTGGCCGGTGGCGCGACCACGACGAGCGTGCAGCTCAGTTGGAACCCCGCCACCGACGACCGCGCCGTGACCGGCTACCGCGTCTATCGCAACGGCGCGGCGGTCGGCACGAGCGTCACGACCAGTTTCGGCGACACCGGCTTATCCGCCGACACAAGCTACACCTACCGGGTGAGCGCCTACGACGCCGCCGGCAACGAGTCGGATCTCTCCGCCCAGATCACGGCGCGCACGCTCGATCCGAGCCAGGTGCAGCACACGATCCGGCTGCAGGGCGCGGCGCAGAGCGCCGACGCGTTCATCGCGGCGTCGAACCCGACCACCAACTACGGCGGGATCAGCTATGTTTCGACGATCGACCGTTTCCTCGTGCGCTTCGATCTGCCGGCGGCGCTCAACGGCCGGCGGGTGGTCGCGGCGCAGGTGGCGTTCTATGTCTGGTCGCAAAGCAACTACCAGCCCGAGCAGTATCTCGAGCTCTACCGGGTGACGGCGCCGTGGGTCGAGGCCGGGGCGACCTGGAACAACGCGGCCGCCGGCACGCCGTGGTCCACGGCCGGCGGCGATCGCGCCGAGCGGGTGGGGCGGATCCTCCAGCTCAGCGGCTCGGCGAACTGGGACCACGTCTTCTACCCGCCGGTCGACGTCACGCTGCTCGTGCAGAAGTGGGCCGCCGGCACGGTGCCGAACCACGGCCTGATGATGGTGCACAGCCCGGCGACCGGCATCGGGCTGAAGGCCTCGGAGTACGGCACCAGCTCGGCTCCGTACCTTGAGATCACCTACACCGAGGAGGCGGCGCCGATGCTCTACGAACTCTGGCTCCACGGCCCGTTCACGGACGCCGAACTCGCCGATGCCGCCGCGGAGGCGACGCTCTGGGGCCGGCAGGCCGACCCGGACGGCGACGGGATGGCGAACCTGATCGAGTACGCGCTGGGCACCGACCCGCGGACGGCCAACCCGGGCGGACTCGGCGGGGTGTTGCGCTCTCCGGCGATGGCTGAGGGCGTATTCGAACTAGCCTTCCGCCGGCGCCCCGGGGTGAGCGGGGTTGCTTACGAACTCGAGTCGTCGCCTGATCTGTCCACTTGGGCGCCGGTCGACGCCGGCGACATCACCGAGACGGTGGTCGACTGCGGTTGCGGGCTCGAGGAGGTCACGTGGCGGATCGAACCTGCCCCGGGCCAGCCGCGCGTGTTCTACCGATTGCGCGTGCGCGCCGAGTAGGCCGACGGCTAGGAAGGCACCGACGCCAGCGCATGTTTCAATCTCGTCCCCGCGGGCGATCGTCGCCCGACTGTGCGTCACCATGAGCATCGAAGCCAAACTCGCCGAACTCGGTCTCTCCCTGCCCGCCGCGCCCGCCGCCGCGGGCAACTACCTGCCCAGTGTTCGCACCGGCAACCTGTTGTTCCTCGCCGGGACGATCTGTGTGCGCGACGGCCAGGTCACCCATGCCGGTCAGTTGGGCCGCGGCCAGACCGTCGCGAGCGGCTACGAGGCGGCCAAGGTGTGCGCGCTCAACACGCTGGCCAACATCAAGGCCGCGGCCGGCAGCCTGGACGCGGTGGCGCGCTTCGTTTCGGTGTCGGGGTTCGTCAACGCCGTCTCCGGATTCACGGACAGCCCGGCGGTGATCAACGGGGCGAGCGATCTGTTCGTCCAGCTCTACGGCGAGGCCGGCAAGCACGCGCGTGCCGCCGTCGCCGTGGCCGGCCTGCCGCGCGATTGCGCCGTCGAGATCCAGGTCATTGTCGAGCTGAAGAGCTGAGCCGGGGTCCGGCGCGCCGCCGAGTTCCTCCAGGCCGGCACGCTCGCAGCCGTGAGGACCATCACCGCCAGGCACGTCGCCATGACCGGCAACCGGCCCGCCGTCGTCGCCATCGAGATCCGCGCGGTCGGTCCCGGCAAGGGCGGGCTGTGACACGACGAACTCCAGGCGCCGTTTATGGTTTCGGCGTCACATCGGTATTGCCGCCCGGCACAGGCTTGATCCGCGAGGGGAGCACGGCGGTGCGTGCCGGTTCGTACTCCAGATTCCGACTCCCCACTCTGGGGTTTAGCCACCAACTCAGGACTGCGTAACTGGAACGATCCGGGTTGGTCTGCGTTGAAACGTGCATTCTCAGCCGGGCGAAGTTGCCGCCTTCGGTCTTGATGTAGAGCTGCTTGTCAAACTGCCCGCGGTATTCGGGCTCGTCACCTTTCTCACTGAGCGACAGCGAAGACACATACCCACTTTCGGGCGCGAGATACATCAAGCGGCTGGTGGTTTCGATCAGGCCACCGGGAGCAGCAACCTCGGCTTGCCATGGATATCGATACAACCATTCCCCTGGCTCGGCCATAGCGTGATGAATGGTGATGAGCAGGTCTCCACCGGTTTCGACACGTTTGCCGGTCGTCAGATCGATCCGCAGTGGTGTGCCGTCAACCGGTACCCGAAATTCGCGATCCTCAAAGACTGTCATCGGTTCCGCGCCCTGGAGCCGCCACATGACAAATAGTACCGGATTCTTTGGGTCAGGATGGTACCGCTCCGCTTCCTTCACGAGCTCAGTGTACTGAAACGGTCCATGATCCCCACCGTACTCATACCCACTTTTTGAAAGCCCGATGCCCAAGGTCCTCCCTTTCATCCCTTCTATGGTGAACAACCCGGCTGAGTCCGTTGTAGTTTGCGCTTTGTCCAAACCAGATTCGAGCCCTGTATTGTAAATCGCCGAGGCATAAACAGTCACTCCACCCAGCGGGGCTCCCGTTTGGTCTACAACCTTGCCGAACAACTTGATCTCCTTGTGGTTCACAGCACCGAGAAAGCGCGAGATCAACGCCCCTTTACCGTCAGGTTCGCCAACCGCCTTTTCTGACGGCGGCGGCGGGGACGCTGCAACAGTTTGTGCATGGTTAGGCGCTGACTTCTTGGATACTTCGGATGCGGCACCAATAGCTGAGTCGGGCGCTTTCGATTGGGCTAAGTGCGACCGCCAAAGAAGAAGAGCGAGAACCGCAACTAGAACGAGAATCAGAATCCAAGGAATCCGTTTCATGGAGTGGTGATGAGTTGGAAGCCACGTGAACCCAGCAAAGCCTTCCAGTAGCGCTGTTGCCGCATATTCGTCGAACGGAACTGTGCGCTATGCCACCTATGGGCACTGAAGGCCAATCCCCCTGGCTGAACGTCCTCATGCAACTTGATTCCGTTGTCGGCAGGCCAGATGGATTGAAGATCGAGCGAATCGCCCAGCGTTAGGCTGCTCGGCGTCGCACCAACCGCCCGGCAACGCGCTTCGGCGGCAAAGGACATGATTTCGTACCGGTCGTGAAGCGTATAGCGGTCGCCAAGGGTCAACGGGTGCATCGTCCCGTCGAGCTTCGCGAAGTTGTCCGGATTGGAGCCCTCCGGATCGTGGTAGAACTTGTAGGTGTAGGGTTGGTCAGGGAGGTCCACGCCATCAGGCTTGAAGTACTGGTTGGCTTCCCAAAGGTCGTGCCAGAGCGCGTAGTCGTTGACGTTATAGAAGTTCACCCGGGTGGTGGCGGCCGCGCCGTTACCCGTCAGCCAGTCTTTGTAGATATTGGGTGTTTGCGGCCAGGCGCCATCCCAACTGCGTGCGATCGCTCCCCCGAAAGGCTCGGGCTGAAGATTGTCGGGCTGCGCGCCGTCGTAACAATGAGCCGTGATCGCCGCCTGGGTAGCCACGTAGGTAGCCACTATCTTTCCCGTCCCGGCCAAGGCCGCCAATTCGAGTGCTTCGCCCGTGGCGACATTCCCCATGCTGTGGGCAAGGACATGCACCTGGTTGCCGTACGTGGTGTGCAAACTGACCAACAGGTTCTTTAGGGGCATCGCCGCTCGCCACGCTGCCCATTCGCTCCGGTCGTAATTGGTGCCGTCACGAATCAAACTCAAGGGACCATCGAACCCGTACGCAGTCGGCCAGCAAAAGACGCCGAAGCGGCCCTTGTAGCCCTGCCAGTAGAGACGCTTGAACATCGTCTCGGCATAGCGGTTCTTCTCCCACGGCTCCATGTTCCAGCCGTGGACGTAGAGGATGTATTTCATCTCCTCAAGTGCGTCGCTGGCATAGGCAAAACCGTCGCTGTGCCCGGTGAAGGTGCTCTGGCTGTCGAGCGTCACGCGCTTGCGCAGGGCCGCGCTCCACGGCGCACCGCCACCCGTGTCACCGACAGTCCAGCGCTCGTAGAACTCGTCCACCTTCTTCAAGTCCATCCACACCCCGGGGCCTTCGCCGATCTTGGTGAACGCGCCACCTTCCTTCTTCAAGATTACCAGTTTCAACTGGCCTTTACCGGCCGTGACGCCCTCGAACAGGAAACAGGTCTTCGGGTTGGCCTCGGTAAACCGTCCAAAATACCGCGGCGGGATAACGAAAAAGTCGGTACCCTGAACAACGTTCATGGCGGACCGCACCTGCTCGGTCGGATCGCGAAAGTCCTTCATCGCATAGTCGAGACCGATTTGATCAGCCGCCACTGTCTCGTCCGTCAGATATTTCGCGCCGCCATCGGTCTCAGCCGCCGGATAAATCTTGATCGCTGGAGTCCCGGTCGTGTCGCTCCACTGCAATCCCATATACAAGTCCGCTTCGGCATTGTCATCGCTGCCCTTGGGCAGGAACGCCGCCGACAGCCCTTGCATCGAGATCCACAACCGAGCGAAGTCCTCCAGGTCTCGCTTCGCGAGGATCTGGTTGTTCTGCCAGTCCGCCGTCTTGCAGCCCGCAATCGCACCAGCCTCCTTCAGACTGAGGTCGTCCTCCTCGAAGTCCGTCTTGTCGACGGTGTGGCCGCGGTCGATGTCATCATTGATCCAGAAGCGGGAGGGCTTATCGGCGGAGGTGGCGTCGGAGTCGTCTTCGGAGGGGAGCATGATCTCGCCGTCCCGGTTGGCGTCGACGGCGAGATAGGCATGCACTGGGAACGCGAGGAAGTTGTGGGTGCCTAACGTCGGATGTGTCGCGGTGCCGGAGACTGGTTCATCGGAATCGGGTGCGACCATTATATCCGTGACCCATCCATTCATGGAGGGCAGAGCGACATAGTCGTGCCTCGTGTATTCCACCGGTGACGAGGGTATGTCACTCGTGGCGCTCCTCTTCGTCCACATCACGTCATGGCCATCCGCTTCGCCGTGCGGGCGATCCGAGCTGTCGAGGTACCAGACAGTGCCATCTGCCGGAGTCGGCTCGGTGTGGCCATCGGCGAACTCAATCTCCGCGCGATCATACCAGAGGCGTGTCTCATTCTCGTTGATATACGGGAGAGTTTCGACAGCCTGATCTCCAACATAGCAGGTTGCTGTGCTCGGGTAGTCTCCGGTTGTCTCCCATCCGTACGGAGTACCAGAGGCACTGACGATAATGGAGAAATGGCGTGATCCGTTGTCTGGCGCGCCGAATCGAATGAACTGTGGGTGGATCTCCTGCGTCCCTCCGTAGGGGGCTGCGGCGGCATTGTAGTAGTAGCCGTAGCCGCGTGTATTATCATAACCGCCGAGGGTCTCGTACCAGATGGTATTGTTGTCGTCTATGGCGATCAGATCGATATGATTCCACCTGGTGGACCAGTATTCTTCATACCACCAATTATATCCGGATGCAGAAACAAAGGGAGGGATGTAGACCCATGGTGTCGTTTGCCTTCGCGGCCAGACGTTGGCTGCTGGGATGCGCTGTGAGGTGGACCCCGAAAAGTGGACAGGGGGGATCGTTAAGAGCAAAACCGCCAACGATCCCGCGTCATGTCCAAGAAACGTCGTACATTCACCCCCGATTTCAAAGCGAAGGTCGGGCTTGAGGCC